>NZ_JBSGTX010000003.1:55563-136171 GCF_053607625.1 Streptomyces sp. NPDC055103 | reverse complement strand
TCCCCCGTGTCGCGCTCCGCGCCGGAGGGCCCGCTTCCCCCGTGTCGCGCTCCGCGCCGGAGGGCCCGCTTCCCCCGTGTCGCGCTCCGCGCCGGAGGGCCCGCTTCCCCCGTGTCGCGCTCCGCGCCGGAGGGCCCGCTTCCCCGGTGCGCCGGTCGCGCCCTCACCTCACCCTTACATACCCCCCATGGGTATGCTACGGTGCTCCGCGAAGGTACCCCCCTGGGGTATGCAGCAGCGAGTGAAGGGTCAGGGCAATGTCAACCGTCAATCCCCGGCGCTGGTGGGCACTTGTCGTGCTCGCCGCCGCGCAGTTCATGGTCATCATGGACACCTCGATCATCGGGGTCGCACTCCCCGAGATGCAGAAGGACCTGGGCTTCACGCAGGGCGAGCTCCAGTGGGTGTTCAACGCCTACGTGATCGTCTTCGGCGGTCTGCTGCTCCTCGGCGGACGGCTCTCCGACCTCGTCGGGGCCCGCAAGATCTTCGTCACCGGCTGGGCCGTCATGATCGCCGGCTCGATCCTCGCCGCCGCCGCGCAGACCGCCTGGGTCGAGATCGCCGGCCGCGCGGTCCAGGGCGTCGGCGGCGCGCTCATCGCGCCCGCCGCGATGACCCTGCTGATGATGCTCTTCATGCACGACCCGAAGGAGCTCGGCAAGGCCATGGCGCTCTACGGCGCCGCGGCTCCCGCCGGCGGCACCGCGGGCGTGTTCCTCGGTGGTGTCTTCACCGAGTGGGCCGCCTGGCAGTGGGTCTTCATCATCTACATCCCGATCGGCCTCGCGACCCTCGCCGCGACCAAGCTCCTCCCGAACGTCGAGTCCCGCCGCGGCTCCGTCGACGTCCTCGGCGCCGTCGCCGTCACCGCCGGCCTCGCGCTCGCCGTCTTCGCCGTGGTCCGCGCCCCCGAGGTCGGCTGGGGTGCCACCGCCACGATCCTCGAACTGGTCGGCGCCGCCGCCCTGCTGGTCCTCTTCTTCGTGATCCAGAAGAGCATCCGCGAGCCGCTCATGCCGCTCAGCGTCTGGCGGGTCCCGCGCCTCGGCTCGGCCAACCTCGCGATGACGCTGCTCGGTGCCGCCTGGATCCCGATGTGGTACTTCCTCAACCTGTACCTCCAGCAGGTCCTGGGCTACGGCGCCTTCGCCTCCGGTGCGGCGTTGCTCCCGATGACCGTGCTCCTCATGATCTTCATGACGGCCATCACCTCCCGGCTCATGATGAAGTTCGGGGCCAAGCCGCTCATCGGCGGCGGTCTCCTCGTCCTCGCGGCCGGTCTGGTCTGGCTCGCGGCCGTCCCGCCGACCGGCACCTTCGTCGTCGACGTCCTGCCGGCCTCGCTGGTCGCCGCGCTCGGCATGTCCCTCGCCTACATCCCGGCGATGATCGCCGCGATGTCCGGCGCCCCGCAGGAGCAGGCCGGCCTCGCCTCCGGCATCGTCAACACCACCTACAACGTCGGCTCCGCGCTCGGCCTCGCCGCGCTGACCGCCGTCGCCATGTCCCAGGGCGCCGACCAGCTCGGCAACCTGCCCGCCCTCACCGACGGGTTCTCGGCCGCCTTCATCGGCGCCGCGATCATCGCCGCCGTCGGCGGTGTGATCACGCTCCTCGTCATGAAGAGCGACAAGGCCGTCGCCGCCGAGGCCGCCGCCTCCGCCCCCCAGGGCGAGAAGGTCTCCGCCTGATCCGCCGGGCGCGTCACACCGCGTGCCGCACCCAGGGGCCGCCCGATGTCCGTCACCGGACGTCGGGCGGCCCCTTTCCCGTACGCCCCCGGAAGGAACGAACGTCATGGAACCGAACACCCGCGCCGTCCACGTCTTCAACGAACCCTTCCCCGTCGGCAGTTGGCCCCTCTCCGTGCCCCTCGTGCAGTCCTCCGCCTTCGCCTTCGACTCCGCCGCCGAGCTCGCCGACGCGATGGCCGATCCCGACGGCCGGTACGTGTACAGCCGCCGCGGCAACCCGACCGTACGGGCTCTTGAGCAGACCCTGACGGGTCTGGAGGGCGGCGCCGGCGCCATCGCCTTCGCCTCCGGGATGGGCGCCCTCAGCGGCGTCCTGCTCGCGCTCCTGCGGCCCGGCGACCGGGTCGTCGCCCAGCGCTGCCTGTACGGCGGCACCCACGCCGTCCTGTCCGACCTGGCCGAGCGGTACGGGATCGAGGTCGTCCGGATCTCCGGCGACGACCCGGCCGAGCTGGAGGCGGCGGCCGTGCACCCCGCGACCCGTCTCCTCGTCCTGGAGACCATCGCCAACCCCACCGGCCAGGTCCCCGACCTGCCCGGGCTGCTCGCCGTCGCCCGCGCGACGGGCGTGACGAGCCTCGTCGACAACTCGCTCGCCTCGCCCGTGCTGTGCCGCCCCCTGGAGCTCGGCGCCGACATCGTCGTCCACTCGACGACCAAGTACCTCTCCGGGCACTCCGACGTCCTGGGCGGCGCCGCCGTCTTCGCCGACGACGAACTGCGCCGGCGCGTCTGGCCCAGGACCGTCGAACTCGGCGCCTGCGCCGACCCGTTCGCGGCCTGGCTGACCCTGCGCGGCATACCCACCCTGCCGCTGCGGATGCGCGAGCACTGCGCCAACGCGGCCGCGCTCGCCGAACTCCTCGCCACGCACGGTTCGGTGGCCGCCGTCCACTATCCGTGGCGCGCGGATCACCCCTCGTACGACACGGCCCGGAAGATCCTGGCAGGCGGCGGCGGGCTGCTCTCCTTCGAGCTCACGGGGGGCCGCGAGGCGGGCCGGGCCTTCATCGAGCGCGTACGGCTCGCGAAGCTCGCGCTGTCGCTCGGCGGCGTGGAGACCCTCGTGACGCATCCCGCCTCCACCTCGCACCGGGAGCTCTCCGCGCCGGCCCTGGCCTCCGCGGGGATAGCTCCCGGCCTGGTGCGGATGTCCGTCGGCATCGAGGACATCGAGGACCTGTGGTCCGACATCGAACAGGCTCTCTCGTAAGGGTGTTTCGAGCTTCTTTTGGGTTGACAAAATAAACGAATGATTCGTAGATTGGATGTCGCCAGGGAAAGACCACTCCTAGGTCAAGGGGGGCGCGAGATGCGCTACTTCGAGGACTTCCGGCCCGGCGACGTCCACGAGCTGGGCGCCGTCACCGTCACGGCGGAGGAGGTGCTGGAGTTCGGCAGGCGCTTCGACCCGCAGCCCTTCCACACGGACCCCGAGCTCGCGGAGCGTTCGCAGTTCGGCGGTCTGATCGCGAGCGGCTTCCACACGCAGTCGATGTTCATGCGGCGGTACGTGGACGGCCTGCTCGCCTACAGCGCCTGTATGGGCTCGCCCGGCATCGACGAGGTCCGCTACCTGCGGCCCGTCCGCCCGGGCGACGTCCTCACCGCGCGCGTCGAGATCCTCGGCTCCACCCCGTCGCCGTTCAACCGCACCACCGGCACCGTGAAACCGCGGTGCACCCTGGTGGCCGCTGACGGGACGGCCGTGTTCAGCATGATCCTGCACAGCATCTTCCGCCGGCGCCCCGCCGACTCCGAGGCCGACCATCTGTCGTCGATGCCCGCGGCCGAGGACCCCGTCGCGTGCGGGCGACCGGCGGCGAAGAGCGCTGTCCCGGCCATGAGCGCCTGACGAACCGTCCTTCGTCAGGCCCTGAACACGGCCGTCCGCATCACCCCCCACCCTCGTCTCGACTCTTCCCGCCCGTTCGCCAGTGAAGGGGGACCTCCTGTGGAGGCCGTATCCCGCACCGCCCAGTGGACCGCCGCCGCGCGCGCCCTGGAGACCGAGCGCGAGGACCGGCTGTTCGCCGATCCCTACGCGCGCACCGTCGCCGACGAGATCGGCTTCGAGCTGCTCAAGCGCTACGACGGGGGCGGCATCGTGCCGTTCCTCGCCATCCGCACCACCTACCTCGACCGGGCCATCGTCAAGGCGGTGGAGGAGCGGGGCATCCGCCAGGTCGTCTTCCTCGCCGCCGGCATGGACACCCGCTTCTTCCGGCTGCCCTGGCCCGACGGCGTCACCGTCTACGAGCTCGACCGCCCCGCGCTCCTCGCCGCCAAGGCCGAGATGCTGGCGGACGAGCCGCAGCCGGCCGGCCGCACCCGGGTCACCGTCCCGGTCGACCTCACCCAGGACTGGACCGGCCCCCTGAAGGAGGCGGGCTGGAAGAGCGAGGAGCCCGTCCTCTGGGTCGTCGAGGGCCTGCTGTTCTTCCTGCCCGAGCAGGCCGTGCGCACCCTCATCTCGACGCTCTCCGCGCACGCCGCGCCCGGCTCGGTGCTGCTCGGCGACGTCATCTCGAAGGCCGCCCTGGTCAACCCGCTGGCCCGCACCTTCCTCAAGGCCCTGCACGACGACGGCAACCCGTGGCTGTTCGGCACCGAGGAGCCCGAGGCGCTGCTCGCCGACTGCGGCTGGGCCGTACGCGAGGTCAGGCAGCCCGGCGAGGACGGCGCCGACTTCGAGCGCTGGCCCTACCAGGTCGCGCCGCGCGCCCTCCCGGGCGTCCCGAGGTCGTTCCTCTTCACCTGCGATTTGCCCACTCACAGCGAGGAGAAGGCGGCATGAGCGCCCACGACTTCCACCAGCGGGTCATCACCGACGCCGGCGCGGCCGTCCGCGGCCTGACCGTCGCCCTCGGCGAGCGCCTCGGCCTCTACAAGGCGCTTGCCGAGCAGGGCCCGCTCACCGCCTCCGCACTCGCGGCGGCGACCGGCACGAACGAGCGGTACATCGAGGAGTGGCTGCACGCCCAGCTCTCCGCCGGGTACGTCGAGCGGCACCCCAGCTCGCTCACGTACACGCTCCCCGCCGACCACGTCGAGGTCCTCGCCGACCCGAAGGCCGTCACGTACGCCGCCGGGTTCTTCACCGCCCTCAAGGCGCTGTACGCCACCGAGGACCTGCTCGTCGAGGCGTACCGCACCGGTGACGGCGTCGGCTGGGCCGAGCACGACGCGGCCCTCGACACCGGCATGGGCTCCTTCTTCCAGCCCACGTACGAGCACAAGCTCGTCCCGGACTGGCTGCCCGCGCTGCACGAGGTCACCGACAAGCTGGGAGGAGGCGGCACCGTCGCCGACGTCGGCTGCGGCGTCGGCCACACCACGCTGCTGATCGCCAAGGCGTTCCCGCAGGCCACCGTCCACGGCTTCGACTACTCCGAAGAGGCCATCTCGATCGCCCGTGAGCTCGCCGAGGAGGCCGGTCTCTCCGACCGGGTCGTCTTCGAGGTCGCCTCGGCCGACGACTACCCGGGCTCCGGCTACGACCTGGTGTGCTTCTTCAACGCCCTGCACGACATGGGCGACCCGGTCGCCGCCGCCCAGCACGTCCACAAGTCCCTGGACGCGGACGGTACCTGGATGCTCGTCGAGTCGAACGTGTCGCCGCAGGACATCGACACGCAGACGCCGGCCGCCCGCATGTTCATGGCCCTGTCGGCCGTGATGTGCCTGCCGGTCGCGGTCGCGCAGCGCGGCCCGCACGCCCTCGGCAACCACTCCGGCGAGAAGGCCTTCCGGGGCATCGCGGAGGAGGCCGGCTTCACCCGCTGGCGCCGGGCCACGGAGACCGCGGTCAACGCGGTCTACGAAGTCCGGCCGTAACCGGCCGCCACCGCCCGAACCCCATCGTCAGAGGAGCACCACCATGGGCGTGTCCGCCCCCCTGCCCGTCACCGACCGGTTCATGGAGGTCCTGGAGCGGCTCAGCGAGCGCTCCGTGGAGGACTACTACAACCCGTACCAGACCTTCCAGTGGCCCGAGACGCTGGAGGAGAACCGTTTCTGGATGACTCCGGAGCTGCTCACCGTCTACGGCACCGAGCACTACGACACCCTCGGTGAGGAAACGCTTCAGCGCCTGTCGAAGTGGGAGTCCATCAACTTCTACAGCCTGAACGTGCACGGCATCCGCGAGCTCCTCATCGAGGTCGTCGGCCGCATCCACATGCCGGGCTTCGAGGTCCCCTCGGACTTCTTCCACCACTTCATCGGTGAGGAGAACGAACACATGTGGTTCTTCTCCGAGTTCTGCCGCCGCTACGGCCACAAGATCTACGGCTCCACCGCGATGCGCGCCGACGCGGCCTGGGAGCCCGAGGTCGAGAACTTCCTGGTCTTCACCCGCATCCTCTTCTTCGAGGAGCTGGTGGACCACTACAACTCCCGGATGGCGAAGGACGACTCCCTCTGCCACACCATCCGCGAGGTCAACCGCATCCACCACCAGGACGAGTCCCGGCACATCGCCTTCGGCCGCGAGCTGGTCTCGCTCCTCTACAGCCGGATGTGCCAGTCGGTCAGCGCCGAGCGGGTCCGTGAGGTGGAGGCGTACCTCAAGCGGTACGTCGTCTACAGCACCAACTCCCTCTACAACCCCCACGTCTACCGCGACGCCGGCATCCCGGACCCGCTGGCCCTGCGCAACTCGCTGGTCGCCGACGAACGCCGCCGCCCGCACGAGCGCAAGGCCATCCGCAAGCCGCTCTCCTTCTTCCTGAAGACCGGGATCTTCTCCGACGACACCCTGCCCGTCGTCTGAGCGCGCCCGCGAGACCTCCCACCCGAGAGGTGAAGAGTTCATGACCGTGACGACCCCCGCGCATGCCGGGGAAACCCGGGGGCAGACGAGGGGCCTGCCCTCGCTCGGCCCCGAGGGGACCCGCCTCCTGCGGCTCCTCGACGACACCTTCGAAGGCTGGGGAGTGGACGCGGGCGCCCGCCCGATGACCATGCCCCCGCTCCTGCCGGCCGCCGACCTGGCGAAGCTGGACTACTACGACAACTTCCCGCACCAGGCCGTCCTCGCCGCCCCGCTCGACCTGGAGCGCCGCGCGACCACGCCCTTCTCCGCGGACACCGGCCGCTTCCCGAGCGACGCCCTCGAACCGGCCGCGCTCGGACTGCCCTCGGCGTCCTGCTACGCCGTCTACCTCGACCACCAGGGCACCCGGGTCGCGGACGACACCCTCGTGACCATCTGCTCCTGGTGCTTCCGCAAGGAGACCCACTACGAGGGCATGCGGCGCCAACTCGGCTTCCGTATGCGGGAGATCGTCGCCATCGGCGCGCGCGAGCACGCCGAGACGCATCTCGCGTCCTTCACCGACCGCATCCAGGCCTTCGCGGCGGCGCTCGACCTGCCGCTGCGCAAGGAGGCCGCCTGCGACCCGTTCTTCGACAAGGGCGGCTCGAAGGCGCTCCTCCAGCGGCTCACCCCGGTGAAGTACGAGTTCCTGTACGAGGACCTGGCGATCGCCTCGGTCAACACCCACCGGAACTTCTTCGGCGACCGGTGCGACATCACCCTGGAGTCGAGCGGCGGAGCGGCCTTCACCAGCTGTGTCGCCTTCGGTCTGGAACGATGGCTGTCCGCGCTGACACGGCGCCACGGCGACTGGGAGTCCGCCACTCGGGCGGTGCTCGACGCGAACGCCCGCATGCGGGCCGATGCGAGTGGCGCGGCCGGGCCGGTGATCTGACGTGCCGGCCCGTCCCGCCGCCCCGCCGGCGGGCGGCCTGGGGTGGGCGAACCTCGGCATGGACATCGTGTCCGTCAACCGTGTCCGCAGGCTCCTCGCCCAGTACGGCGAGACGTTCTTCGAGCGGATGCTCACCCCCGGCGAGCTCGCCGACTGCCGCACGTCCTCCGGGCTCGACATCCTGAGCCTCTGCGGGCGGATCGCGGCCAAGGAAGCGGCCTTCAAGACCTTACGGGTCAGAGGCAGGTTCCTGCCCTGGCCGGACATCGTCGTACGGCGCTCCGAGGGCGGCTGGCCGCTCGTGGAGCTGCACCGGGCCGCCGCCGAGATGGCCGCCGAGTCCGGGATCACCGAGATCACCGTGTCCATCAGCCACGACGTGGACTACGCGGTCGCGGTGGCCGCCCCGATCATCGCCCCCGTCACCCCCCTTCAGTAGCAGCTATAAGGAGAGCAACCATGGCCGACGGCCTGCAGACGGTGAAGAACTGGATCCTCGACCGTCACCCCGAGCGCGACGACATCGCCTCCGACCTCGACCTGATCGAGAACCGCCTCATCGACTCGCTGTCCTTCGTCGAGTTCGTCTTCCTCCTGGAGCAGGAGAGCGGCACCTCGATCCAGATGGAGACCCTGGAGGTCGAGTCGATCCGCACGCTCGGCGCCATCGAGCAGCACTTCTTCAACGCCCCGGCGCAGGCTCCGGTGGAGGTCCAGGCATGAGCCGCCGCCTCTTCACCTCGGAGTCCGTCACCGAGGGACACCCCGACAAGATCGCCGACCGGATCAGTGACACGATCCTGGACGCGCTCCTCACCGAGGACCGGTCCTCCCGCGTCGCGGTCGAGACCCTGATCACCACGGGTCTCGTGCACATCGCGGGCGAGGTCACCACCACGGCGTACGCGCCGATAGCGAAGCTGGTGCGCGAGGCGATCCTCGACATCGGCTACGACTCCTCCGCGAAGGGCTTCGACGGCGCCTCCTGCGGCGTCTCGGTGTCCATCGGCGCCCAGTCGCCGGACATCGCGCAGGGCGTCGACACGGCCTACGAGTCCCGGGTCGAGGGCGCGGGCGACGAGCTCGACGCCCAGGGCGCCGGCGACCAGGGCCTGATGTTCGGCTACGCCTGCGACGACACCGCCGAGCTGATGCCGCTGCCGATCGCGCTGGCCCACCGCCTGTCGCGCCGGCTGACCGAGGTCCGCAAGAACGGCACCGTGCCGTACCTGCGGCCCGACGGCAAGACGCAGGTCACCATCGAGTACGACGGTGACCGCCCGGTCCGCCTGGACACGGTGGTCGTCTCCTCGCAGCACGCCGCCGACATCTCCGTCGAGGGCCTGCTGACCCCGGACGTCCGGGAGTACGTCGTCGAGCACGTCCTCAAGGAGCTCGTCGAGGAGGGCGTCAGCCTGGAGTCCGACGGCTACCGGCTCCTGGTCAACCCGACCGGGCGCTTCGAGGTCGGCGGCCCGATGGGCGACGCCGGACTCACCGGCCGGAAGATCATCATCGACACGTACGGCGGCATGGCCCGCCACGGCGGTGGTGCCTTCTCGGGCAAGGACCCGTCGAAGGTGGACCGTTCGGCGGCGTACGCGATGCGCTGGGTCGCGAAGAACGTCGTCGCGGCCGGTCTCGCCCGCCGCTGCGAGGTGCAGGTCGCGTACGCGATCGGCAAGGCGGAGCCCGTCGGCCTCTTCGTGGAGACCTTCGGCACCGGCACCCTCCCGGACGAGACGATCCAGGCCGCCGTGAGCGAGGTCTTCGACCTCCGGCCGGCCGCGATCATCCGCGACCTGGACCTCAAGCGGCCCATCTACGCGAAGACGGCGGCGTACGGCCACTTCGGCCGTGAGCTCCCCGAGTTCACGTGGGAGCGCACGGACCGGGTCGAGGCCCTGAAGACGGCGGCGGGGGTCTGAGGGAGATGCGTATCGCTGTCACGGGATCCATCGCGACCGACCATCTGATGACCTTCCCCGGCTGGTTCAGCGAGCAGCTTCTCGCCGACCGGCTGGACCGGGTCTCCCTGTCGTTCCTCGCCGACAACCTGGAGGTCAGGCGTGGCGGAGTGGCAGCGAACATCGCCTTCGGGCTCGGTGTGCTCGGGCTGCGGCCCGCCCTCGTGGGCGCGGTCGGTGCCGACTTCGAGCCGTACCGGGTCTGGCTGAAGGACCACGGTGTGGACACCGACTCGGTGCGCGTCAGCGAGTCGCTCCACACCGCCCGCTTCGTCTGTACCACCGACCGGGCCCAGAACCAGATCGCCACCTTCTACGCGGGGGCGATGGCCGAGGCGCGCGAGATCGACCTCAGGGATGTCGTCGCGCGCACCGGCCGGCTGGAACTCGTCCTGGTCTCCCCGGACGACCCCGAGGCCATGCTCCGGCACACCCGCACCTGCCGTGACCTGGGGATTCCCTTCGCCGCCGATCCGTCGCAGCAGCTGGCGCGGCTCGACGGCGAGCAGGTGCGGGAGCTGGTGGACGGGGCGCGGTTCCTCTTCACCAACGAGTACGAGACGGCCCTGCTCCTGGAGAAGTCCGGCTGGAGCGAGGCCGAGGTGCTGTCCCGGGTCGGCACCTGGGTCACCACCCACGGCGAGGCGGGCGTCCGCATCCGCGGCGCGCACCGCGCCACGCTCGCCGTCCCGGCGGTGGAGGCCGCCGGGGTCGTCGACCCGACCGGCGTCGGGGACGCCTTCCGGGCGGGGTTCCTCGCCGGGACGCTGTGGGGCGTGCCCGAGCGGTGCGCGGCGCAGCTGGGCTGCGCGGTCGCGGCGACCGTCCTCGACTACGTGGGGACGCAGGAGTACCGGCTGCACCGGGACTCGCTCCTGGACCGGATCAGGACGACGTACGGGGTGGGCTGCACGGCCACCCTGGTCACGCATCTGAGGGGGCTGACGTGAGCGCGGCACGGCCTTCCCTGAGGGACGAGTTCGCGACGCGGGTCGTGGTGGCCGACGGGGCGATGGGCACGATGCTCCAGGCCGCCGACCCGACGATGGACGACTTCCGGAACCTCGAAGGCTGCAACGAGATCCTCAACCTCACGCGCCCGGACATCGTCGCCTCCGTCCACGACGCCTACTTCTCGGTCGGCGTGGACTGCGTCGAGACCAACACCTTCGGGGCGAACCTCGCCGCGCTCGCCGAGTACGGCATCGAGGACCAGGTGTACGAGCTGTCGGAGGCCGGCGCCCGGATCGCCCGTACCACCGCCGACGCGCACACGGCCGGCGACGGCCGCCCCCGCTGGGTCCTCGGCTCCATGGGGCCCGGTACGAAGCTGCCGACGCTCGGCCACGTCACGTACGAGCCGCTGCGCGACGCCTTCCAGCAGAACGCGGAGGGCCTGATCCGGGGCGGCGCGGACGCCCTCCTCGTCGAGACCTCGCAGGACCTGCTCCAGACGAAGGCGGCCGTCATCGGCGCCCGCCGGGCCCTGGACTGGGTCGGCGTGGACCTGCCCGTCATCGTGCAGGTCACGGTGGAGACGACGGGCACGATGCTGCTCGGCTCCGAGATCGGCGCGGCGCTCACCGCGCTCGAACCGCTCGGCATCGACATGATCGGCCTGAACTGCGCCACGGGCCCCGCCGAGATGACGGAACACCTCCGGCATCTCTCCCGCCACGCGCGCGTCCCGATCTCGGTCATGCCCAACGCGGGCCTTCCCGTCCTCACGTCGGACGGCGCCCACTACCCGCTGTCCCCGGACGAACTGGCCGACGCGCAGGAGCGGTTCGTCCGCGAGTTCGGGCCCGCGCTGGTCGGCGGCTGCTGCGGGACGACCCCCGAGCACCTGCGGGAGATCGTGGAGCGGGTGCGCGGCGCGGCCGTGCGCGACCGGCGGCCGACGCCGGAGCCGGGCGCGTCCTCCCTCTACAGCCACGTGCCGTTCCGGCAGGACACCGCGTACCTCGCGATCGGCGAGCGGACGAACGCCAACGGCTCGAAGAAGTTCCGCGAGGCCATGCTCGACGGCCGCTGGGACGACTGCGTCGAGATGGCCCGCGACCAGATCCGCGAGGGCGCGCACCTGCTGGACCTGTGCGTCGACTACGTGGGCCGGGACGGCACGGCGGACATGGCGGAGCTGGCGGGCCGGTTCGCGACGGCCTCCACCCTGCCGATCGTCCTCGACTCGACCGAGATCGGGGTGCTGCGGGCCGGTCTGGAGAAGCTCGGCGGCCGGGCCGTCGTCAACTCGGTCAACTACGAGGACGGCGACGGCCCCGAGTCCCGCTTCGCGCAGGTCACGGCCCTCGCGAAGGAGCACGGCGCGGCGCTGATGGCGCTGACGATCGACGAGGAGGGCCAGGCCCGGAGCGTCGAGCACAAGGTGGCCGTCGCCGAGCGGCTCATCGACGACCTCACCGGGAACTGGGGGATCAGGGAGTCGGACATCCTGATCGACACCCTGACCTTCACGATCTGCACCGGTCAGGAGGAGTCCCGCAAGGACGGCGTCCACACGATCGAGGCGATCCGCGAACTGAAGCGCCGCCACCCCGACGTGCAGACCACGCTCGGCCTCTCCAACATCTCCTTCGGCCTGAACCCGGCCGCGCGCATCGTCCTCAACTCCGTCTTCCTCGACGAGTGCGTGCGGGCCGGCCTGGACTCGGCGATCGTGCACGCGTCGAAGATCCTGCCGATCGCCCGCCTGGAGAAGGAGCAGGTGGAGGTCGCGCTCGACCTGATCCACGACCGCCGCCGGGAGGGCTACGACCCGCTGCAGCGCTTCCTGGAGATGTTCGAGGGCGCGACGGCGAAGTCCCTCAAGGCCGGAAAGGCCGAGGAGCTGCTCGCGCTGCCACTCGACGAGCGGCTCAAGCGCCGGATCATCGACGGCGAGAAGAACGGCCTGGAGGCGGACCTCGACGAGGCCCTGACGGCCCGGCCCGCCCTGGAGATCGTCAACGACGTCCTGCTGGACGGCATGAAGACGGTCGGCGAGCTGTTCGGCTCCGGCCAGATGCAGCTGCCGTTCGTGCTCCAGTCCGCCGAGGTCATGAAGAGGGCGGTCGCGCATCTGGAACCGCACATGGAGAAGTCCGACGCGGACGGCAAGGGCACGATCGTCCTGGCCACCGTCCGTGGCGACGTCCACGACATCGGCAAGAACCTCGTCGACATCATCCTCAGCAACAACGGCTACAACGTCGTCAACATCGGCATCAAGCAGCCGGTCTCCGCGATCCTGGAGGCGGCGGAGGAGCACCGCGCCGACGTCATCGGCATGTCGGGCCTCCTGGTGAAGTCCACGGTCATCATGAAGGAGAACCTCCAGGAGCTGAACGGCCGGGGTCTCGCCGCCCGCTTCCCCGTGATCCTCGGCGGCGCCGCCCTCACCAGGGCGTACGTCGAGCAGGACCTCCACGAGCTGTACGAGGGCGAGGTGCGGTACGCCCGCGACGCCTTCGAGGGCCTGCGCCTCATGGACGCGCTCATGGGCGTCAAGAGAGGCGTCCCCGGAGCCGTACTGCCGCCGCTCAAGCCGCGCCGCGTACCCAAGCGCACCGAGCCCCTTCCGGAGGCCCGGGAGCCCGAGCCGGCCGGCCGCTCCGACGTCGCCGCCGACAACCCCGTACCCGAGCCCCCCTTCCTCGGGACCAGGGTCGTCCAGGGCATCCCGCTCGCCGCGTACGCCCCCTGGCTCGACGAGACGGCCCTCTTCAAGGGCCAGTGGGGCCTCAAGGACGCCGACACCATCGAGACGGAGGGCCGGCCGCGCCTGCGCGCGCTGCTCGACCGCATCGAAAGGGAGAACCTGGTCGAAGCAGCCGTCGTGTACGGCTGGTTCCCCTGTGTGTCCAAGGGCGACGACCTGATCGTCCTGGACGAGGACGGAGGCGAGCGGACCCGCTTCTCCTTCCCCCGCCAGCAGCGGGGCCGCCGCCTCTGCCTGGCCGACTTCCACCGGGCCGAGGACTCCGGCGAGGTGGACGCGGTCGCCCTCCAGGTCGTCACCGTCGGCTCCCGCATCGGCGAGGAGACGGCACGGCTCTTCGCCGCCGACTCCTACCGTGACTACCTCGAACTCCACGGCCTCTCCGTCCAGTTGGCGGAGGCGCTCGCCGAGTACTGGCACGCCAGGGTGCGCGCCGACTGGGGCATCGCCGGGGAGTCGGAACCGGCCGGCATCGAGGGCATGCTCCGCACCGAGTACCAGGGCTGCCGCTACTCCCTCGGCTACCCGGCCTGCCCCGACCTGGAGGACCGGGCGAAGATCGCCGCCCTCCTGCGCCCCGAGCGGATCGGGGTCGAGCTGTCGGAGGAGTACCAGCTGCACCCCGAGCAGTCGACGGACGCGATCGTCGTCCACCACCCGGAGGCGAGCTACTTCAACGCGGGAGGCCGCAGGTGAGTGTGACCTTCTCCTTCGAGTTCTTCCCACCGAAGACGGACAAGGGCGAACAGACCCTCTGGGACGCGATCCGCCGGGTCGAGGCCCTGTCCCCGGACTTCGTCTCCGTGACGTACGGCGCGGGCGGCTCGTCCCGCGACCGGACCATCGACGTCACGAAGCGGATCGTGACGGAGACGACGCTGCGCCCGGTGGCCCACCTGACGGCCGTCGGCCACTCGGTCGCCGAACTGCGGGCCATCATCGGCGCGTACGCGGACGCCGGGGTACGGGACGTCCTCGTCCTGCGCGGCGACCCGCCGGGCGATCCGCGCGGCGCCTGGGACCCGCACCCGCGGGGCTTCACCTACGCGTACGAACTGGTGGATCTGGTCCGGTCGTTGGGCGACTTCAGAATCGGGGTCGCGGCCTTCCCCGAGGGTCACCCGAGGTCCGCGGACCCGTCCGCCGACCTGGCGCACTTCGTCGCCAAGTGCCGTGCGGGCGCCGACTACGCCATCACGCAGATGTTCTTCGACCCGGAGGACTACCTGCGGCTGCGGGACCGGGTCGCCGCCGCCGGCTGTGACACCCCGATCATCCCGGAGATCATGCCCGCCACCGACGTGCGCCAGATCCGGCGCTTCGCCGAGCTCAGCGACGCCGCCTTCCCGGAGGACCTGGCGCACCGCCTGGAGGCGGCGAAGGACGACCCGGCGGCCGCGTACCGCATCGGCGTCGAGCACGCGACGCAGATGGGCCTGCGGCTGCTCGACGAGGGCGCGCCGGGCCTGCACTACATCACGCTGAACAAGTCGACAGCGGCCCTGGAAATCCACCGAACCATCGTGAGCGCAAGGAGCGTTGTCCATGTCTGAGTTCACCGACTTCAAGGTCGCCGACATCTCCCTGGCCGGCTTCGGCCGCAAGGAGATCGCCCTGGCCGAGCACGAGATGCCGGGCCTGATGTCGATCCGCAGGGAGTACGCGGAGGCCCGGCCGCTGGCCGGAGCGAGGATCACCGGCTCCCTCCACATGACCATCCAGACGGCGGTCCTCATCGAGACGCTCGTCGCGCTCGGCGCCGAGGTCCGCTGGGTGTCCTGCAACATCTACTCGACGCAGGACCACGCGGCCGCCGCGATCGCCGCCGCCGGGATCCCGGTCTTCGCCTGGAAGGGCGAGACCCTGGAGGAGTACTGGTGGTGTACGGAGCAGGCGCTGACCTGGCCGGACGCCGACGGCCCCAACATGATCCTGGACGACGGCGGTGACGCCACGCTCCTCGTCCACAAGGGTGTGGAGTACCAGAAGGCCGGCGAGGTCCCGGACCCGTCGACCGCCGAGAACGACGAGCACCGGGTGATCCTGGAGCTGCTGAGGGACACCACCCTCGACTGGGCCACGATCGCCGCCGGGATCCGGGGCGTGACCGAGGAGACCACGACGGGCGTCCACCGCCTGTACGAGATGCACCGCGAGGGCGCGCTGCTCTTCCCGGCGATCAACGTGAACGACGCCGTGACGAAGTCGAAGTTCGACAACAAGTACGGCTGCCGCCACTCCCTCATCGACGGCATCAACCGCGCCACGGACGTCCTCATCGGCGGCAAGACGGCGGTGGTCTTCGGCTACGGCGACGTCGGCAAGGGCAGCGCCGAGTCGCTGCGCGGCCAGGGCGCCCGGGTGATCATCACCGAGATCGACCCGATCTGCGCGCTCCAGGCGGCCATGGACGGCTACCAGGTGGCGACGCTCGAGGACGTCGTCGAGACCGCCGACATCTTCATCACGACCACCGGCAACAAGGACATCATCATGGCGTCCGACATCGCCCGCATGAAGCACCAGGCGATCGTCGGGAACATCGGCCACTTCGACAACGAGATCGACATGGCCGGCCTGGCACGGATCCCGGGGATCGTGAAGGACGAGGTCAAGCCGCAGGTCCACACGTGGACGTTCGAGGACGGCAAGGTCGTCATCGTCCTCTCCGAAGGCCGCCTGCTGAACCTCGGCAACGCGACCGGCCACCCCTCCTTCGTCATGTCGAACTCCTTCGCGGACCAGACGCTGGCCCAGATCGAGCTCTTCACGAAGCCGGAGGAGTACCCGGTGGACGTGTACACGCTGCCGAAGCACCTGGACGAGAAGGTCGCCCGGCTGCACCTCGACGCCCTCGGCGTGCGGCTGACGACGCTCCGCCCCGAGCAGGCGTCGTACATCGGGGTCCCGGTGGAGGGCCCGTACAAGCCGGACCACTACCGCTACTGAGCCGGCATGTGTACGGAGTGCACGGACGACACCCGTGACCCCTGGCTCCCCGACCGCCTCCTCCGGACGGAACGGGACGCCCTGATGCCCCTGCTGCGCCGCACGCCCCCGGAGGCGTACGACCTCCGCACGGCCTGCCCCGGCTGGACGGCGCGGCAGGTCCTGGCCCACTGCGGAGCCGCCCTGGTCAGGATCGTCGAGGACCGCCTGGAGGAAGGCGTGTTCCTGCCGGAGGCGAACGCCCACGACGTGGCCGAGCGCGCGGACTGGCCACTGGCCCGGATCCTCGACGAACTGGAACGCGGCCTGACGGAGGCGGGCCCCGTCATCGCCGCACGCGAGGACGGCCGGCTCGACGCCGTCGCGCTCGGCGAGTGGGTCCACGCCGGAGACGTACGGGAGGCCTTCGGCGAGCCCGGCGCGTACTGCGGCGCCAGCCTGGACCTGGCCCTCCCGCTCCTCTCGGTCACCAGCCGCAAACGGGAGACCCCCCGCCTGGTGGGCGTCCTGGCGGACCGGGACGACCACCCGGTGACCCTCGGCAACGAGACGGAGGGCCGCGACCCGGCCCGCTTCACCGGCGACGCGGCCACCCTGATCCGCATCTACGCGGGCCGACCGCTGGTCCGCACCCGCTACGAACTGACAGGCGCCACAGAACACGAACTACTCATCTACCGCTGAGGGGCGCGGGGCCGGCGGGGCGGGCGGGGCGCCTGCCCCGCCCCCGCGCGTTCCCTCACCCGAAGGGACCTCCATGCCCAGCACGCTCGACCGCCTCCTCCGCACCGAGGCCCAGGCGCGCCCCGACGCCACCGCCGTCGCCTACGACGACGAGACGCTCACCTTCCGCGAGCTGGCGGAAGGCGCCACCGTGCTCGCCACCTACCTCCGCACCCTCGGCGTCACCGCCGACACCCGCGTAGGCGTCCACGTCGACCCGTCCCTCGAACTCGTCATCGGCGCCTGGGGCGTCGTCTGCTCCGGCGCCGCCTACGTCCCGCTCTCCCCGGAGTACCCCGAGGAGCGCCTCCGCTACATACACGCTCTGGGGTTACTCCTTCGGCGCCCGCGTGGCCTTCGAGTCGGCCCACCTCTTCAAGGCGGAGGGCGACGACTACTCGTTCCTGGAGAACGCCGAGGGCTGGTCGACCCGCCCGCCGACGGTGGTGGAACTGGCCGCGGACCACTACAGCCTGCTGCGCCGGCCCGACCTGAAGGAACTCGTCAAGAAGATCCGCTACCGGCTGGGTGAGTAGCGGCGCACGCGGGACACAGGGTCTGGCCCTCGACGACCGGCCGGAACAGCATGGGCTGGGTGTGTCTGCCGGCGCACTCCTGTGCGCCTTCGAGGCGTGGGGAGAGGCGGGGCGGCCCGGCGGGCGGGGGCTCGTGCGGGCGCCGGGGTGGTACGTGGCGCAGCAGGTATCTGACGAGCCCGCCGGGCCGGTGTACGGGCGTCCCGGCGCTGGGCAGGCCGCGCAGCACGTGCTCGTGGACGTCGTTGGAGGTGTGTCCGGCGGCGAGCCAGTGGGAGACGAGCCGGGTGAGTTCGTCGCGCATGCCGGGTGGGATGTGGCGGAGGGCGGGGGAGAGCAGGGGGAGGACGCCGACGAGGGCGCGGGCTTCGTCGAGCTGCGGGTCGGCCTCGGGGACGGGGTCGTCCTCCGGCTCGGGCTCGGGCTCGTGGTCGCCTTCCGGCTCCGGTTCGGCTTCCGGGGGAAGGAGGGAAGTGTCTTCCCTCAGTTGTTGTTCTGGATGACCGTCGGTCAGCGGGGCCACCGGATGACCGGCGGCCGGGATCATGGCACTCGGCGCCATCTGCGGAAACACCCGCTCGGCGCCGGCGCGGAAGGGGAGGCTGCCGAAGATCTTGGCGGCCTCTTCGGCGCGCAACGGGACGCTGGAGACGAGCTGTTGGGTGGCCCAGAGCCCACCCTCGCCCTGCACGCGCCGCTCGTGCACGTACCCCTCGGCCTTGAGCTGCCGCTTGGCCCGGTTGAAGGAACACGCCCCGATGCGGGCGTGTTCGGCGGTCTTGGAGAGGGTCTGGCGGGAGTGTCCGGGGAGGGAAAGCTGCCAGTTGAGGATGCGTGCGGCATCGGAGTCGAGGCGCGGATGCCGGATGATGTCGTTGGTGAGCTGGGTGAAATCGCGTTCGGGCGCGATAAAGTTGCGATAGATCACGGTGGACGCCTATTCCACTAGTGGTTCAGGCCCTCGACGATGGTTCCAGCCGTCGACGGGGGCCGTTTTGTTGCGAACGTACCGCACGGCATATGCCCGGAACGACACGCAGAGTGAAGAACCGCTCGTACGAGTGACGCGCCGTGCGGTGTTCTCTGGCCCGTAAATTCACGCGAATCCGAGGGCCGGTTGAGGCAGGATCGTCGCCGTCCCCGCGAACGGGGGCAGGTTCGATCGCTAGGAGGCGGCATGGCCAAGGAAATCCAGCTGACGTTCGACTGCGCCGACCCGGGCGCGCAGGCGGCGTTCTGGGCTCAGGCGCTGGGCTATGGCATGCCGCCCAAGACCGACCCGGAGAACCGCTGGGCGGCCATCACGGATCCGGACGGCAAGGGCCCGCGGCTGTACTTCCAGACGGTCCCCGAGGGCAAGACGGTGAAGAACCGCCTGCACCTCGACGTGCGCTCGGCACCCGGCCTGTCCGGGGACGAGCGCATGGCCGCCCTGGAGGTGGAGGCCGCCAGGCTGGAGGCGCTGGGGGCGAAGCAGCTGTACACCCTTGAGGCCGATGACGAGGACGAGGGCATCATCGTGATGGCCGACCCGGAGGGCAACGAGTTCTGCCTGGACTGAGGGCGGGTCCTGGGGGAGGGTCCACTTTCTGATGGATCTCCTCCGGGACGACTCCACGAAGACGCGATCCGCCCTACGCTTTACCGGAGTTGAGTTCCATTGCGCAGGTGAGGAACGGGGCGTATGCCAGGAGCGCAAGATCTGGACCCCGGGGACAGCGTCGAGCAGTACCTCGGGAACGTGGTCCGCGAGGCGCGGCTGGCGCTCGGGCGGGAGTGGACGCAGACGTACCTCGCGGCGAAGGTCTTCAGCAGTGGAACCCGTGTCTCCGAGATCGAGCGGGGCGAGGATCCCCCCGACCGGGACCTGGCGAAGAAGCTGGAGCTCGTCCTGGAGCTGCCGTCCGGTTCGCTCGTGAACCTGGTGAAGATCCTGACCGAGCAGAGCGTGCGCGACTACGCGAAGACCTACATGCGCCGCCAGCTCGAAGCCACCGCCATACACGAGTTCTCCATCGTCGTGCCGGGCCTGCTGCAGACCGCCGCGTATGCGCGTGCGGTGATGGGAGCGGGCCTCGCGGGCGACCCGGCACAGATCGGCGACTACGCGCGAAGGCGACTGGAGCGGCAGGCCGTACTCGATCAGCCCGACCCGCCCTGGATGATGATCGTGCTCGACGAGGCCTGCCTGCGCCGCGACATGGGAGGCGGCGAGGCGATGCGCGAGCAGATCGAGCACCTGCTCACCATGAGCGAACGCCCCAACGTGAACATCCAGGTGCTTCCTATGAAGGGGGCTCCTGTAGCTGGTTCCGTCGCCCTTCTCACGCTCCCCAGGGGGGAGCGCGGGGCGTACACGGAGGGCTTCAGCACGGGCAACTACACCGAGGAACCAGCCCAGGTGATGCGATTCCAGCGTGTCTATGATCTGCTGCAACAGGGTGCGTTGGGCGTCCGCGCATCCCTGGAACTGATGCGCGCTATCGCGAAGGAACACCGTGACTGAGACCTCCCCGAACTGGCGCAAGAGCACGTACAGCGGCAACGACAACGACGCCTGCGTCGAGGTCGCCGACAACCTCCGCCGTGTCCGTGTCCGGGACACGAAGGACCACTCCAAGGGCGAGCTGACGGCCACGCCGACCGCCTGGGTCGCCTTCACCAACTTCGCGCGGTCGCGCGCGATCTGACCTCGGCGGTCAGCGGTCGCGCCGCCGGCGCTTGCGGTTCGGGCGGTGGGGTCGTACGAGGCTGTCGAGGGCGCCGACGGCGGCACGGACGTGGTCCGGTTCGCGGGGTGTCCTCCCGCCCGAGCACCACCAGGTGACGTGCCCGTCCTCATCTCGCGGATGCATGCCGATCTCGTGCTCGCCGCACACCGGCCAGGCCTGCCAGAGGAGCTCGATGAGGGTGTCCTGCGCGGCTTCGGCGACGGCCGCCAGGGCGAGGGAGGGGGAGTCGGTCGAGCTCGGCTCCAGACGGTTGCCGTGCCACTCGCCGTTGGCCATGGCCACGTAGACGTCCTCGGCCGTTCCCTCCTCCCACGAGGCAAGCGCGAGCAGTCGCAGAGGGGCCTGGTCCGGCAGGGTCACCGCGAGGTCGCGGTTCACCAGGGCGAGCGCCTCCTCCCACAGCGGGTACGCCCCGGGCAGAACCGGCCAGGGACTGGAGGAATCGAAGACGGCGCTCATGGAGCCATCCTGCACGCGGGGGGCGACCGGTCCGCAAGGGAGATATCGGGAATCGACTCCAGGCGCCTGGGCGCCTGGCGCCACGTCGCCTAGGAAGGCGACGTCCCGGGCGGGGGCTCGGCGTGCGTGCGGCAGAAGGCGCGGACCGTTGCCGTGAAGAGTTCCGGTGCCTCCAGGTTGCTCACGTGGCCCACCCCGGGGATCACCACCAGCTCGGCCCGCGGGATGGCGTCCCGGAAGGCGTGGGCGACGGTGAGCGGGGAGCGGGCGTCGCGTTCGCCCCACAGCAGCAGGGTCGGGACCGTGATCCGGGGCAGCAGGTCCGTCTCGTCGGCCTCGGCCATCAGGGAGAGCTGCGCGGCCATCGTCTCCGGCCGTACGTCGTGGCTCATGGCGTCCAGGAGCGCCGCGAAGCGCTCGGGCGGGCCGTCGGCGTACAGCCCCGGCAGCGTCGGGTCGAACTCCTCCCGTGGCACCGCGAGCATCCGCCGCGCCCCCGCGACCCGCGCCGCGACCTCCTCCGGCGGCAGCGAGCCCTTCCAGCCGGCGTACGTGTCGACCATCAGCAGCGACCGCACCAGGTCCGGCCGCCACCGGTACAGCTCCAGGACCACCGTCCCGCCCCAGGACAGCCCCGCGACCTGGGCGGGCCCGAGCCCCACGTCCTCGACGACCGCGGCGAGGGCGCGCGCGAAGTCCGCGAGCCCGTAGCCGGGCGGCAGCTCGCCGGACCGTCCCGACCCGGGCTCGTCCCAGGCCACCACGGTGAACTCGTCGGCCAGTGCCTCGACTTGCGGCGCCCACATGCGCCCGTCGAGCCCGGCCCCATGGGCGAGGACCACGACCGGCCCCCGCCCCTTCCGCGTATAGGCGACGTCGACGCCGCCGACCCGCACCACTGCCATGCCCCCAGGCTAGCCAGGCACGCCCCCGCCCGCAGGGGGTGGCGGGCTCGCCAGGCGCCCCCATCAGAAGCGGAAGCGTGCCTTGACCGGGTAGTGGTCCGACTGGCCCGCGTCGGCCGTCACGTCGCACGAGACGACCGTTCCGGTGGACGGGCCGAACAGGTAGTCGATCTTGATGCTGCGGCCGGTCAGGGGCTTCGTGGCCCGGCCGTCGCGCGGCTGGGTGGCCGACAGGCCCTCGTCGCACTCCTTGTCCGCCGTGTAGGCCGGCGTCAGGACGTCCTTGGGAAGGTCCGTCGAGGTGGAGTCCGGCGGGGTGGCGTTGAGGTCGCCGCCGTACACGGTCCGGTAGCCCGGCATCGTGTACGCGTGGACGATCTCCTGGAGCTTCGCGGCCTGCTGCCTGCGCACCGAGCCGTCCGAGTCGTCCGTCGGCAGGCCGGCGCTGAAGTGGGCCGTGCAGAACTGCAGGGCCTGCGCCGGGAGGACGGCGCAGATCGCGGTCCGCTGCTCCATGCGCGTCCAGGCGCCGTCGATGGTCTTGTTCTGCGGCGACGGCAGGTCGTACGACGTGTACCAGACGTTGGCGTCGGGCACCGCGAGACCGATGCCGTAGGCGCCGCGGTCCTTCCAGCCTTCCGCCGCCGAACCGGCGTTGTGGCAGGTCCTGGCGGCCTTCACCGAGGAGTTGTCGACGGTGTACTTGATGGGGGCGAAGCGTACGTCCCAGCCGGTCCCCGTCTTCGCCTCCAGCGCGATCTCGACGGCCTTGGCGTGCGACTCGCACATCTCCTGGAGGAACACCGCACGGTACTGCTGCGCCTCCGCCGTGGTGCCCATCCGGGCCGTGATCTGGGAGCCCAGGGACGCGCCTTCCACCCGGAAGTTCCCGCAGGCGTCGTTGTGGTTCGCGCAGACGTTCCACGACATCACGCGGAAGTCGGCCGCCGGAGCGGGGGAGGCGGGAGCGGGGCGGCCGCCCAGGTCGCTCGCGTTCTCCTCGCCCAGGTACACGAGCTGGAACTTCTGCCAGGAGCCGACCGTGTCCCCCCGCGCCCGCAGCAGCCCCGCGTCGGTCCCCGGGTCCTGCACCTCGGCGGTCACGTACTTGTAGCCGTCGTTCGTGGCGGCCCTCAGGGCGTACGTACCGTCCGTCTGCTTCTCCAGCTGGAGCTTCTCCCAGGCGCCGGCGGTGGTGCCCCGGGCGCGGAGCAGGTTCTGGTAGCTGCCGGTCGCGCTGCGCTCCGTCGTGACGTAGTTCCCGTTCGCCTCCGAACGCAGGGTGGTGCTCCACCCCTTGTCGTCGGTGTGCAGCGTGAACTTCTCCCAGGAGCCCAGGTCGTCGAGCGTGGCGGCGGACTTGCGGGCGCGCAGCATGGCCTCCCCGCTGCCGGTGGCCGAGACCTCCACCGACACGTAGAGACCGCCGGCGCCCACGGACTTGAGCGCGTACTTGTCGCTCGACGTGACGGGCACCGCCCGGGTCTCCACGGCCTGGGCCTGCGCCGGTGTCATGGCGATCACCGCGAACAGCGCGGAACACAGCACCGCCAAGCGGCGCACTGTCTGTCTCATCTTGCTGCCTCACCTCGGCTGGGAACGGCCAAACGGCGCACGTTACGGAACCGCCGCGACCGCGAACAAGGCTCCTGGGCGGCATCCGTCAGGTCCTTCGCGCGCTGCCGCGCGCCCCCGACTCCGCGCGCCGCCCCGCCCCCGGCATCGCCCGATCGGGGCCCGTCGCCGTGCGGGGCGGGGGAGCGGCTGTTCTGCTGGCCTGGACCCCGCTTCCCTCACGTACGTACAGGAGCAGACCCATGGCCGTCATCGTCACCGTCGAGATCCCCGGCGGCACCCAGGCGCAGTACGAGGAGACCACCTCGCAGCTCGTCGCCGCCGAGTGGTGGCCGCCGCAGGGGTTCATCGCCCACGCCGCCGGGCCGGACGGGGACGGTGGGTGGCGGGTCGTCGACTTCTGGGACTCGCAGGACGACTTCCTCGCGTTCGTGGAGAAGGCGCGGCCGCTCTTCGACCGGGGTGGCCTGCCGAGGATCCTGCCGAAGGTGCAGGAGGCCGTGAACGTGATGGTGCGGCCCGAGCCGAAGTAAAACCCTTTGCGGGGCGGGGCCGTCGCCCGCCAGGCTTCGGTCCCATGACCAGTCATCCTTCCCGCCCCGTCGCGGACCTGTTCTCCGCGGACGGGCGCCTCAAGGCGATCCCGCGCAAGCCCGCGCGCCGCGAGGCACTGCTCGCGCACCTCGCCGCGACCCTCTTCGACGCGGACCGCTCCTATCGTGAGCCCGAGGTCAACGAGGCCCTGCGCACCGTGCACGAGGACTTCCCGGCGCTGCGCCGCTACCTCGTCATCGGCGGCTTCCTCACCCGTACCAAGGACGGCGCGGACTACCGCCGACAGCAGCAGCCCTGCTCCCCCGGAGGCGCGATCCCCGCCGCCGCGTGACGGCCGCGGTGGTGGCCGGCCTGCTGGCCGGCTACGGCATCGCGATCCCGGTCGGCGCCGTCGGCGCCCACCTGGTGGCGGTCGCGGCACGCTCCCCCTGGCGTACGGGGGCGGGCGCGGCCCTCGGCATCGCCGCCGCGGACGGGCTGTACGCCCTGCTCGCGGTCCTCGGGGGCGCGGCCCTCGTCCCCCTCCTCGCCCCGGTGGCGACCCCGCTGCGCTGGGCCTCGGCCGTGGTCCTCGTGATCCTGGCGGCCGTGTCCACCCGGGCGGCCGTCCGTGCGTACCGCGCGGGCCAGGCCACCGCGGAGTCCCCGCCCCCGGCTCCCCGGCGCGCGTTCCTCACGTTCCTGGGGATCACGGCCCTCAACCCGATGACGGTCGTCTACTTCACGGCCCTCGTCCTCGGCGGCCACGCGACGACGGGCGCGACGGAAGCGACGGCCTTCGTCCTCGCCGCCTTCGCGGCCTCGGCGAGCTGGCAACTCCTCCTCGCCACCGGCGGCACCCTCCTCGGCCACCTCGTCACGGGCCCCCGCGGCCGCCTGACGACGGCCCTCGCCTCGGGGCTGCTGATCACGGTGCTGGCGGTGGGGCTGGTGGTGTGAGCGGCCTCGACCGAGACCTCAGTCCGAGCGGGCTCAGGCGTCGGGCAGCAGTCGGACCATGCCGATGCCAGGCCGGACCTTGGCGATGGCAGTGAAGTCGTCGTCCACGTGCAGCAGGGTCAGGTGATGCTGCTCGGCGGTGAGCGCGATGAGGATGTCCATCGGCGAAGGGCCGCGGTGGTGCCCGATGCGCAGGAGGTCACGCTGCACCGCCACGACCTTCGGCCATGGGTCCTCCGGTGCGGGAACCCAGGCGAAGGTCTGGTTCAGCATGGTGGTGAACGGCTCGTGGTCGCGGTCGGCGCGGAGGCTCCGCGTCAACTCGGCTTCCACAGGTGGGCAGATGGAGACCTGGGCGTGTGCCACGCGGCCCGGCCAGGGCTCTCCGATCTGCCGGCGCAGGAGCCGCCACACGGCTGACGTGTCGGCGAGGTAGTTCACCGGCCGGACCGCTCCTGCTCTTCGAGGAAGTCGAAGTCGAGGAAGTCCTCGGCGTTGTCCTGGAGCCAGCAGAGGGCTCGGGCGCGATCGTCCGCGCTGATCGCCGCCGCTATGGCCAACGCGCGATTGATGGTGTCCCGCTTGGTCTTGGTGCCGAGCTGCTGCTGCGCGAAGGCGAGCATGTCGTCGTCGATGTCGACCAGGGTCTTGGACACGAGAGCCTCCAGCGGATCGTATATCTCGACGTGTGGAGTATATATCGCGGCCGTGTCCACGTCTCCGCTTCCGGGTTGGGGTCCGTCCCGGGAGGTCTCAGCGGCCGGAACCGGCTTGCCTCCGGGGCGGATCAGCGGGGAAACTCCTGCGCCGGTCGTCTGCCGGTCGTCTGAATTTCGGGGGAATCGTGACAGAGCGGGTGCTCGGTGCTGGGCTGCGTCAGCGACATCTGGCCATGATCGCGTTGGGTGGGGCCATCGGGGCCGGGCTCTTCGTCGGTTCGGGGTTCGGGATAGCCGCCGCCGGGCCCGGGATCCTCGTCTCGTACGCGATCGCCGGCGTCCTGACCGTGCTGGTGATGCGCATGCTCGGCGAGATGTCCGCGGCCCGCCCCGTCACCGGCTCCTTCGCCGAGCACGCGCGGTCGGCCTTCGGGCCGTGGGCCGGGCTGCTCGCCGGGTGGATGTACTGGGCGCTGCTCGTCGTCAGCGTCGCCGCCGAGGCCGTCGGCGCGGCGCACATCGTCGAGGGCTGGGTGCCGGCCGTGCCCGGCTGGGCGTGGGTGGCCCTCTTCATGAGCGTGTTCACCGTCGGCAACCTCGCCGGCGTCCGCAGCTTCGGCGAGCTGGAGTTCTGGTTCGCCGGCCTCAAGATCGTCGCGATCGCCGGCTTCCTCGTCCTCGGCGCCGTCGTCCTCGCCGGTCTGCTGCCCGGCCATCCCGCACCCGGCGCCGCGCACCTCACCGGCGACGGCGGCTTCCTGCCGCACGGCTGGCACGGCGTCGCCGTCGGCATGGTCGCGGCCGTCTTCGCCTTCGGCGGACTGGAGACCGTCACCATCGCCGCGGCCGAGTGCGACGACCCCGCCCGCGCGGTCCGCACCGGCGTACGGGCCGTCATGTGGCGGGTCGCCGTCTGCTACCTCGGCTCGATGGCCGTGATCGTCGCCCTCGTCCCGTGGAACGACCCCGCCGTCACCGCCGAAGGCCCGTACGCCGCCGTCATGGCCCGCATCGGCGTCCCCGGCGCCGCCGACCTCATGAAGGCCGTCGTCCTCGTCGCGCTCCTGTCCGCGATGAACGCCAACATCTACGGCTCCTCACGCATGCTGTACGCCCTCGTCGGGCGCGGCGACGCGCCCCGCCCGCTCGGCCGCCTGCGGAAGGGGGTCCCGTACGCGGCCGTCCTCGCCTCCGCCGCGTTCGGCTTCGTCTCGGTCGTCCTCAGCCTGCTCTGGCCGCGCACGGTCTTCCCGTTCCTGCTCAACTCCATCGGCGCCGCGATCCTCGTCGTCTGGGCGCTGATCGCCGCCTCCCACCTGCGCCTGCACGGTCCTTCCGGACGGGCGGTGGCGGCCCTCGCCGGGATCGGGGCGGTGCTGCTCTTCATGCTCGGCGACGCCGGCAGCCGCACCCAGATCCTGACGACGGGCGCCTGGGCGGCGGCGCTCCTGGTGTGGGCCAGGGTCAGGACCCTCAGGCGCCGGTCGCGTACCGCGCCAGGAACAGATCCACTCCCGAGCTGATCACCCGCGTCAGCTCGGCGTCCTCGATCGCCGCGTCGGGCGAGAAGGTACGGACGAGCTGCGGCACGCCCACCGTCACCGCGACGAGCTGCTGCACGGCGAGCTTCGCGTCGGGCGCGTCGAGCGTGCCCCGCGCGTTCAGCTCGGTGAAGGCCTCGACGAGCGGGCCGTTGTTCATGTCGTAGCTGACCCGGTACCAGAGCTGGCCGAGCTGCGGGAATCGGTCTATCTCGCCGATCACCAGGCGTCGCAGCGACATGATGTCGGGCCGCAGCAGGATCCGCGCCCAGTCGGTGGTGAGCCGGACGAGTGCGGCCCGCAGGTCGGGGGCGTCGGCGATGGTGGAGTTGACCGGCTCCAGATCGGCGTACGTCTTCGGCAGGACACCGCCGATGACGGCGAGGAACAGGCGCTCCTTGCTGCCGAAGTGCTTGTAGATCGTCGCCTTGGAGACGCCCGAGCCGCGGGTGATCGCGTCCATCGAGGCCGCGGAGTAGCCCTCGGCGAGGAACTCGGCGAGCGCGGCGTCGATGATCGCCTGACGCTTGCGCGAGGCCGCGTCGGCGGGGTCCGGGATGATCGGGATGCCGTACTCGTCGATGGCGCCCTGGGCGTCCATGGGCGGTGTCCTTAGCTGTGGTGGCGGGGGCCGCCAGTATATGAACTGAACGGTTTGGTCTGCAAAGCTCGGGCTGTCGGATGCGCTTGGTCGCCCGGTGCGGCCGGCTGCCGGGCTGCCCGGCTGCCCGGTGCGGCCGTGCGCCTACACGAAGAAGCTGTCGTGGCGCTCGCAGAACTCCGTCCGCTCGGCGTCGCTGAGGTCGGCCAGCCGCGGGAGCGCCTCGAAGTACTCCTCGCGGGGCGCGCCGGGGGCGAACAGCATGAGCATCGAGGCCGGTTCGGCGGCGTCGTTGCGGAAGGCGTGCAGTCCGCCGACGGGGACGTAGAGGTGGTCGCCGGAGGTCGCCGTGACCCACTGCTCCCCGTCGAACAGCCGCACGCTGCCGGAGAGGACGAAGAACGCCTCCGACATGGCCTTGTGGAAGTGGGTGCTCGGACCGCCCGCCTCGGGCCCCATCTCGACGCGGTACAGGCCGTATTCGCCGTCGGTCGAGGTGGTCGTGGACAGGTAGTGGTACGCGGTGCCGCCGGGCCCGGGCCCGGAGACGAAGTCGGGCGCGGCGGTGGCGGGCCGGAAGAGGGCGCTGAGTTCGCCCTGCTCGCCGAAGTAGCGGGGGGCCGGGTAGGAGGGGTGGAGGAGGGACATCGGAGCTCCTGGTGTGGGTGAGCGGGCGGGTGCCCGTGGGTGGGTGGACGGTGTGTGGTCGTAGGGGGTGGGTGGCCGGTCAGGGCGCGTTCTGGAGAGCCTCCGCCAGCGCCGGGCCCGCCGCCACCCCGATCAGGAACGCGAGGTTGAACAGCCCGATCGCCGTCCCGTGCCGGGCCTCCGGGAGCCGTCCGGTCGCCGCGCCGGTCAGCAGCCCCTGACCGCCGGCCGTGACGAGCGAACTGGTCGCCGAGCCGATCAGGACCACCGCCGTCCAGGGCGCGAACGCGGCCAGGGCGGCCGCCGTCAGGGACCCGGCAGCGAGCAGCAGCCGCATCCGGCGCGCGCCCAGGGCGGGTGCGGCGCGGATCAGCTGCCAGGAGAGCACGGCCCCCACCAGGGTCGCGATCGAGGCCGCCGCGCCGGTCTCCACGACCGTCCAGCCGGTGAGGCCGGCGACCCGGCGCGGAGCCGCGTACAGCAGGGCGAAGTTGACGGTGGAGAGCGCGAGCATGAGCCCGGCGGCGGCGCGGAAGGCGGGGTCGCGCAGGACGTCGAGGGGGAGACGGGGGAGGCGGAGGGGGCGGAAGAGGCAGAGGGGGCGGGGGAGGCGGAGGGGGCGGGGGAGTTCGGCGGTACGCGTTCGGGCTCGTTCGCTTCCGGGGTCGGCCTTCGGTGCCGCGCGGCCCGCGAGGCGCAGTGCCGGCACGAGGGCGAGCAGGCTCAGGAGCGGGAGCGCCAGGGTCGCGCGCCAGCCGAGTGTCCCGGCGACGGCCGCGCCGACGAAGAGTCCCGACGTGCCGCCGACCGCGCTGCCGATCGCGACGATTCCGGCCGCCCGGCCCGAGCGGTCCCGGCCGGCGATCTGGAAGGCCGCGACATTGAGGCCGGCCGCGCCCGCCGCCTCCAGGGCGCGCCCGGCGACGGCCGGCGGGAGGTTCGGGGCGACGAGGGCGAGGGCCGCGCCCAGGGTGAGGACGGCCGCGCCGGTCCGGACGGTCCCGGCGGGGCCGCGGCGCCCGCCCACGGCGGACAGCAGGGGCGTACCGACCACCATGCCGATCCCGTACGCCGTCAGCAGCCAGGCCGCCGTCCCCGGGGAGACGGCGAGTCCGCGGGCGGCCTCGGGCAGGGCCAGGGTCGGGCCGGACACGCCCATCGCGGCGGGCGCGGCGAGCAGGGCGAGGAACAGGCCGCCGCCCGCCCGGCCGGGACCGGCTCTCGTGAGGGCGGGGGAGGTGCCGGCGACGGGGTCGGTCGTGTGGGTGGCCATGCGTCGAATGAACTACACCATTCAGTTCACTGTCAAGACTGAACCGTTCTGTTGACAGACTGAACCGATCGGTTTAGCTTCTTGCTCGTCGATATCCGGCACACCGTTTCCGAGGGGGAACCACCATGACCGCGTCCACGCCCACTTCCACGGTCCTCGCCATCTCCGGCTCGATCCGCGCCGCCTCGCACAACACCCGACTCCTCCATGCCGCACGGAAGTTCAACACCGGCCAGGAGATCGAGATCTACGAGGGTCTGCGCGACATCCCGCCGTACGACCAGGACCTCGACAACCCCGAGCTGCGCCCGGCCGTCGTGAACGACCTCCGCCGGCGCGTCCTGGAGGCGGACGGACTGCTCATCGCCACACCGGAGTTCAACTACTCCGTCCCCGGCGTCCTCAAGAACGCCCTCGACTGGCTGAGCACCGGCAGCGCCACCGAGGCCGTGCCCCTGCTGCGCAAGCCCACCGCGATCCTCGGCGCCGCGCCCACCAACTTCGGCACCGTCCGCGCGCAGCTCGCCCTGCGTCAGGTCTTCGTCTGGACGGACACCGACGTGGTCGTGAAGCCGGAGGTGCAGGTGTTCCGTTCGCACGAGCGCTTCGACGCCGAGGGCAACCTCACGGACGAGGCCACGATCGAGCTGGTCCAGGGCCTCCTGACGAGCCTCCAGGTCAAGATCGACGCGGCGAAGGCCTCCCGGGCATGACCGACCCGGCAACGACTCCCGCACAGACCGGTGTTACGGCTCCGGTCCCGGCCACGGTGACGTACGTGGGGACGGCGACCGTCCTGCTCCGGATCGGCGACCTCACCGTCCTCACGGACCCGGCCCTCGATCCGGCCCCCGCCGACTACCCGGCGGCCCGCCCGCTGCACCGCACGGCCGGCCCGGCGCTCGCCGCCGACCGGCTGCCGCCCGTCGACCTGGTCCTCCTCTCCCACGACCAGCACGCCGACAACCTCGACCGGTCCGGCCGCGAGGTCCTCGGCCGGGCGGCGAGGATCCTCACCACCCCGGAGGCCGCCGAACGCCTCGGCGGCCGCGCGGAGGGGCTCGCGCCCTGGGAGACCCGCGAGGTCACGGCCGGCGCGACGACGGTCCGGGTCACGGCGACCCCCGCCCGACACGGCCCGGAGGGCACGGAGCAGGTCACCGGCCCGGTCACGGGCTTCGTCGTCGAGTACGGCGAGTACGTCGAGTACGTCGAGTACGTCGAGTCCGGCCAGCAGGCGGAGTACGGGGAGCGCGGGGAGGAGCGGACTCTCTACCTCTCCGGCGACACCGTCCGCCACGAGGCCCTCGCGGAGATCGGCGAACGCTTCGCGATCGACACCGCCTTCCTCCATCTGGGTGACGCCCACTTCCCGGCCACCGGCGACCTGGCCTTCTCGATGAGCGCGCGCGAAGGCGCGGCCCTGGCCCGCACCCTCGGCGCGCGCACGGTGATCCCGCTCCACTACGACTCCTGGTCCCACTTCACGGAGGACCCGGCCCGTATCGCGGAGGCTTTCGAGGCCCCGGACCTGGAGGGCCGCCTCCGCAGGCTCCGCCCGGGCGTGGCCGAAACGCTCTGACCGCCCGACCGCCCGACCGCCCGACCGCCCGCGCTACCGCCCGACCGCCCGCGCTACCGCCCGACCGCTCAGCGGCCGCGCCGCGCCCCCGCCGCCGCCAGCGAGACCGTCCCCGCGACGGCCCCGGCGACCGCCAGGACCGCGCCCGTGGCGAGGACTCCCCGCCGGGAGCGGTAGGAGAGGACCGACCAGCAGGAGCGGGCGGACAGCAGCGAGCCGGTGCTCGCCCAGGAGCCGACGGAGCCGACGGACAGCGCGGAGCCGACGGAGCCGACGGAGAGGAAGGACCCGACGGAGCCGATCGAGAGCGTCGAGCCCACGGACCCGACGGACAGGAGCGAGTCGCGCGACCACAAGGACAGGGACGATCTCCGCTGCATCGACATGATCCGATCGTAAGCTCGCGTACGGACCGATGAGTTTTCGCGCGGTCCACGGTCATAGCTCACAACTGCACACCGAGGCACCGAGGCACCGAGGCCACCGAGGCCACCGAGGCCACCGAGCCACCGAGATTTCGAGGATCCGACATGCGCACTCTCATCAGCACCGCCTTCGTCTCCCTCGACGGCGTCGTGGAGGGCCCGGGCGGCGAGCCCGGCTACCGGAACTCCGGCTGGACCTTCAAGGACATCGAGTTCCTGCCCGAGGCCTTCGAGATCAAGGAGCGGGAGCAGAAGGAGTCCGCCGCGATCCTGCTGGGCCGGACCAGCTACGAGGCGTTCAGCCCCGTGTGGCCCGACATGGAGGACTTCGCCGACTACAAGGTGATGCCGAAGTACGTCGTCTCCACCACGCTCACCGAGGACGACCTCGTCTCGAACTGGGGCGAGACCACGATTCTCCGCACGCTCGACGAGGTCGCCGCGCTGAAGGAGACCGAGGGCGGCCCGATCATCGTCCACGGCAGCGCCACCCTGAACCACGCGCTGTCGGACGCCGGCCTGATCGACCGCTACCACCTGCTCGTCTTCCCGCTCCTCCTCGGCGCGGGCAAGCGGCTCTTCAGCGCCACGGACAAGGACACGCAGAAGCTGAAGCTCGTGGAGCACGAGGCCTACGCCAACGGCCTGCAGAAGCAGGTCTTCGACGTCGTCCGCTGAGCAGTCCGCCGAGCAGTCCGCCGAGAGAAGAGAGCCCCGTGGTCCAGTTGCTGAGAGTCCAGAACTTCAACGTCTCGAGTGACGGGTTCGGTGCCGGTGAGGGCCAGAGCCTGGAAAGGCCCTTCGGCCACGCCGAACCCGGCGACATGTTCTCGTGGGCCGGCGCCACGGCGAGCTGGCCCATGCGCACCGACCCCGGGGGCAGCCGCGGGCTCGACGACTACTTCACGCGTGACTACGCGCGGAACATCGGCGCCGAGATCATGGGCCGCAACAAGTTCGGCCCCCAGCGGGGGCCCTGGGCCGATCACGAGTGGCGCGGCTGGTGGGGTGACGAACCCCCGTTCCGTACGCCGGTGTTCGTCATGACCCACCACAAGCGGCCGTCGTTCACGCTCTCCGACACCACCTTCCACTTCGTCGACGACGACCCGGCCACGGTCCTCGCCCGGGCGCGGGAAGCGGCGGGAGGCAAGGACGTCCGGCTGGGCGGCGGGGCCACCACGATCCGCGAGTTCCTCGACGCCGACCTCGTCGACACCCTGCACGTGGCGGTCTCACCGGTGAAGCTCGGTTCCGGGGCGCGGCTCTGGGAAGCGCCCGACGAGCTGTTCGACCGCTTCCACCACGAGGCCGTCCCCAGTCCCGGCGGCAGCGTGACGCACCACCTGTTCTGGCGCCGCTGACCAGCCGTACACGCCTCAGCTCAGCCGGCCGAAGCGGCCCCAACGACGGCTGCCCTGTTCGCCTGCCCGAAGAAGGCGTTGACGCGGGACCAGTGCTCCTCGAGCGCGTTCATGGCCTCGCCCTTCCCGCTGGAGAGCAGGCGTTGCACGGCCTTCGTCGCCTTGACCCCGTCGTCCTCCAGGGACGACGCGTAGGACCGCAGGGCGTCGGCCGCCGCGGATGACCGGTCCTCGTCGGCCTCGATCCAGTCCAGGCCGTACTGGTCGATGAGGCTTCGCTCGTCCGCTGTCGGTTCGATCGCCATCTCGGAACTCCCCCTGGTGAACCGGACGTTGGGCGAAGACCGTCTCACGCGGTCCATGGCCTCACAAGAACGGCACAGGGGGGAGCGCTCAGTCGATGTGCACGATCTGGAAGGCCTCCGCCATCCGGCCCGGGGGTAACCCGCCCGCCGTCGCGTGCTCGCCGAGCCAGTCGCGGAGCAGGCCGGCCAGGTCGTCGAAGTGGGCCGTCTGGGAGGTGTGGATGCGCAGGGCCTGGACCTTGCGCTCGAAGACCGGGGTGACGTCGACGTACTGGTTCGGGGTGGGGCCCGTCATCAGCCACAGTTCGTGGACCGTCCACGGCTCCAGGCCCTCCTCCTTGAGGAGCTGCGCGTGCGCGAAGGGGTTGCGCGCCTCGGGGTAGATCGCGCGCAGGCAGGCGTCCCCGACCGCGCGGTGGTCGGGGTGGAGGTCGGCGACGCGCGCCCAGTTGATCTCGGGGGACGGGATGATGGCCCGCTGCGGGCGTACTTCGCGGATGACCCGGCACAGGTCGCGCCGCAGCTCCACGGACGCCTCGACGAAGCTGTCGGGGTAGCCGAGGAAGCGGACGTCGGCGACGCCGCTGAGCTTCGCCGAGTGGACCTGCTCGGCGCGGCGCAGATCCGCCATCGCCTGCCGGGGGAGCTGCTCGTCGTAACCGCCGGCGCCGCCGTCCGTGACGATGCAGTACGTGACACGGGTGCCGCGCTCGATCCACTGCATGACGGTGCCGCTGACGCAGAACTCGATGTCGTCCGGGTGCGCGGCCACGACCAGCAGGGACGCGGGTGCGCCGCGACCGCTCTCGAAATCCTCCATGTCCCTCATGAGGCAAGCCTCTTGGGGCGGCGGGAGCGTCGCAAGGCCAACCCGTGGCGTGAACTGGACATGGCACTTACGCGCCATTCAAAAAGTTGGTAGATTCAAATCATTGGGTGCGACCAGTGTGAGATGGACAGTGGCTTCGGGCGCGTGACGTCGGAAGCGCGACCTCGGAAGTACGACTTCGGAATACGGAGGCGACCGCCATGTGCAGGATTCTCGGCACCATCGCCGCGGGAGCGGACCGCCCGGACCCCGCCGAGCTCGCGGCGGTCTCGGCCCGCCAGCGCCACGGCGGCCCCGACGAGCACCACGTGCTCAGCGGGCCCGGCTGGTCGCTCGGCTGCGACCGGCTCGCCGTGACCGACCCGTGCGGCGGGCAGCAGCCCTACCGGCTGCCGCACCTCCCCGGCATCCTCGCCGTGCTCAACGGCGAGATCTACAACCACGCCGAGCTGCGCCGCACGCTCGCCGCCCGCGGCCACCGCTTCCCCGACCGCTGCGACGGCACCGTGCTCCCCGCGCTCTACGCCGAGTACGGCCCCGCCTTCGCCGAGCACCTCGACGGCATGTTCGCCGCCGCGATCCTCGACCTGCGCCCCGGCAGCGCCCAACTCGTCCTCACCGTCGACGACATGGGCATGAAGCCGGTCTACTTCCACCACGATCCGTACGACGGCTCCACCCGCTTCGCCTCCGAGATCCCCGCCCTCCTCGCCTTCGAAGGGGTACGGATCTCCCCGCGCGACGACGCCCTCGACACCGTCCTCGCCACCCGCACCTCCTTCTCCACGCACACCGCGCTCGACGGCGTCAGCGTCCTGCCGCCCGGCGCGACCGCCCTCGTACGGCCGGGGTCCGCCCCCGTCGTGCGCCGCCGGGGCCCCCGGGCCGCCGCCCCCCTCGGCGGCGCGCCGGACACCCAGGACCTCCTGCGCCACGAGGTCCGGCGGCTCGCCCACGCCGAGGTGCCCGTCTGCGCCATCACCAGCGGCGGCCTCGACTCCGGCCTCGTCACCGCGCTCGCCGCCGAGCACGCCCGCGAGACCGACGCCCCGCCGCTGCACACCTTCCACCTGACCTACCGGGGCAAGTGGCCCGACTCCGAGGCCGCGTTCGCCCGCTCCGTCGCCCGCCGGGCCCGGACCGTCCACCACGAGGTCTCCGTCGACCCCGACGAGCTCTCCTCCCTCCTCACCCGGACCGTCCGCCACCTCGGCCAGCCCAACGCCGACCCCATCACCCTCTCCACGTACGCGCTCTTCCGCGCCGTCCGACAGAACGGCTTCACCGTCGCGCTCGCCGGCGACGGCGCCGACGAACTCTTCGGCGGCTACGACCGGATGCGCGCCGCGCTCACCGCCCCCGCCGGATCCGACTGGGCCGGCGCCTACGCCGACGCCCTCTCGGCCGCGCCGCGCCTGCTCCGCGACCACCTCTACACCGCCAACTACCGCGCGCACATCGCCGATCAGGGCTCCGCCGCCGACCGCATCGAGCAGGAGCTGCGCTCCGCCGAGGCCGTCGGCGAGGACCGGCTGACCGCGATGACCGCCTTCGAGACCCGCTGGCGGCTCCCCGCGTACCACCTGCGGCGCGTCGACCACCTCTCCATGGCCTGGGCCGTCGAGGCCCGGATGCCCTTCTGTCAGCCCTCCGTCGTCGCCCACGCCCGCGCCCTGCCGACGGCGGCGCGGACGGGCAAGCGCGCGCTGTACGAGGCCGGGGCCGAGCTGCTTCCGGCAGGTGTCCTCCGCCGCCCCAAGCAGCCCTTCACGCTCCCGCTCGCGGCGATGCTCGCGCCCGGCAGCCCGCTCCTCGACACCGTCCGCGAACTGCTCTCCCCGGCCCGGCTCGTCCTCGGCGGCAAGGTCCGCGCCGACCGGGTGCAGAAGCTCCTCGCCCGCCAGCTCGAACGCCCCTCGCACCACGACGCCCTGGCCCTCTGGGGCCTCGCCGTCCACGAGCTGTGGACGGAGGTCGTACAGGGCATGCGGATCCCGGTGGGCTGTGCGGCGTGACACTCCGGGACCTTCCCGTCCCGAGCCCGCCCCGGGGGCGCTCGGCGGGGCCGCCGAGACCCCCGGGCGCGTCCTCGCCACCGTCGTCCGCGCCGAGGACGCGCCCGGCCCCACCCTCGTCGTACGCCTCGACCAACTGCCGGTCGGGGCATTGGCGTTGGGCGCGGAACTGTCGCGCCTGCGTCACGCACTCGCCGGGACGGCGTACGCGGACCTCCACAAGATCGCCCTGTACGGCCCCGCCGCCGGCCCCAGCCCGGGTCCAGGCCCCGACCCCGACCCCGACCCCGCCCCCGGTCCAGGCCCCGGTCCAGGCCTCGCTCCCGCCATCGCCACCCCCGCCGCCCGTCCCGCCCGCCGAGGCCTCGACTACCGCTTCGTGCAGGCCCTCCCCGGCGGCGCCTTCGACTTCCGGGCCGGCTGCGGGCACTCCCTCCTCGCCTGTGTCGTCGCCGAAAGCCGCCCCGGGCCCGTCACCGTCCGGGCCGTGACGACAGGGGACACGGTGCTGTGCGAGCCCGAGCCGCACGGCGCCGACGCGTACACCCTCAGCTTCCTCAAGGCCCCCACCGCGCCCGGCACCCTCCCCACCGGCCGGCCCGTCGACCTCCTCCGCGGGATCCCCGTCTCCCTCGTGCGGTACGGCAACCCGTACGTCTTCGTCGACGCCCGCCACCTCCCCGAGGACCAGGACGCCCTCCACGACCGGCTCCTCGCGCTCCGGGCCGAGGCAGCCCGCGTCCTCGGCCACCCGCCCCACTCCGCGCTCCCCAAGATCGCCGCCTTCACCGCCTCCACGGAAGGCACCGCGGGCCCCGGCACGCTCTCCGTCCGCGCCCTCACCGTCGGCGGCTGGCACCCCCGGCTGGCGCTCACCGGCGCCGCCGCCCTCGCCGCCGCCGGCGCCCTCGACGGTACGGTCGTCCCCGCCCCCACCGGCCCCGTCCGCACCCCCGGCGGTACCGTCACCGTCTCCGCCGCGCCCGACCGCGTCCGCGTCCACCACAAGCGCGCGAAGGTCATCGGCAGGCTGGAACTGCCGTGGCGTATCCACGCAACGGCGTGAACGCGCACCCCTCTCACCGGGCTCACGGTGTCCTTTCTCTGCCACGCTGAAATGGACCGGCCATCGGTATCCGTGGGGAGAGCAGACACACATGAAATTCGAGAATCTGCGTGTCGTCGTGACCGGAGCGTCCCGCTATTTCGGTCGCGCGCTCGCCGTCGGATTCGCGCATCTCGGCGCCGAGGTCTATGTCTCGGCGCGGACCGTCGAGGCCGCCGAACGCACCCGTACCGAAGTCATGGGCTCGGCCCGTGACCGTATCCACGCCTTCGGATGCGACCTGAGCAAGCCCGCCGAGATCCGCGAGTTCGCCGCCCGCGTCGGCGAACGCACCGACCGGGTCGACCTGTTGGTCAACAACGGAGCCCGCTGGCTCGACGGCATGGACCTGGAGGCGGCGAGCGACGCCGAGATCGTCGAGACGATCGAGTCGACGGCCGGCGGCACGGTCCTCATGGTCAAGCACTTCCTGCCGCTGCTGCGCGGCTCGCTGCGGCCCGACATCGTCAACATGGTCGCCGTCCGCGACGCCGAGGGCGCCTCCGCGGGCCACGCCCACGAGGCGTTCTGGGCGGCGAAGAGCGCGCAGGCCGGCTTCGCCGACATCCTCTCGCGCCGGCTGCGGCCCTCCGGGGTCCGGGTCTTCTCGCTCTTCCCGCCCGACTTCTCCACCTCGGACCCGCGTTTCGCGGAATGGGACGGATCGAATCCGGACGGAATAGCACCCGACGAGAAGCTGACCACCCAGGCCCTTTTCGAATGCATCGTCTACGCCGTCGAGCAGCCGCGCGACTGCTTCATCCGCTCCTTCCACTTCGAGCCCCGCTGACCGCTGAAGCCCCGCACCGCAGCGTCAAGGAGGTCCCAGTCCCATGAGCACCCCCGTCTGGATCACCGCGACTCCTCCCGCCACCCACGGCGAACTCCACATCGGCCACCTCGCCGGGCCGTACGTCGCCGCCGACGTCCTCACCCGCTACCTGCGCGCCGAGGGGGAGGCGGTCCGGTTCACCACCGGCACCGCCGATCACGCCAGCTCCGTCGAGGTCCGCGCGCTGCGCCACCACCGCAAGCCCGAGGAGGTCGCCGAGGGCTACCGCGCCGCGATCACCGCCGACTGGCTGCGCTCGGGCGTGGAGTTCGACCACATCGTGCGCCCACGGCGCGACAAGGGCTACGGACGCTGGGTGCAGGACCTCTTCAGCAGACTGTTCGCGCAGGGGGTCATCGCCCCGCGCACGCGCCTGCTGCCCTACTGCGAGCCGTGCGAGCGCTGGCTGTACGGGGCGCACGCCACCGGCAGCTGCCCGCACTGCGGCGCGGACAGCGACGGCGGCATGTGCCACGAGTGCGCCCGCCCCAACGACGGCGGCGACCTCATCTCGGCGCGCTGCGCGGTCTGCGAGACCCCGGCGGTGGCCCGCCGCTGCCGCCGCCTGTACGTGCCCCTGGAGCCCTTCCGGGACACGCTCGCCGAGTACTGGGCGACGGCCGGGCTCCCGCCCCGGCTCGCCGCCCTGTGCGAGTCGCTCGTCGAGGACGGGCTGCCGGACATCGCCGTCGGCCACCCCGCCGAGTGGGGCCTGCCGGTCCCGGTCGACGGCTTCCCCGACCACCGGATCGACGGCTGCTTCGAGGCCGCCGCGATGCACCTCTTCGGCTACGACACCAACGGCCCGCTGCCCCGCCGCGCCATCCACTTCTGCGGCTTCGGGCACGCCTTCTGCCACGCGGTGCTGCTGCCGGTGCTGCTCCTCGCGCAGGACATCAAGCTGCCGCAGGACTTCAACGTCAACGAGTCGTACGTCATCGAGGAGGGCGTGCAGGAGGGCAACGTCTGGGCGCTCGACCTGCTCACCGAGTACGGCTCCGACACCCTGCGCCGGCACGTCCTCCAGGCCCGTCCGCTGGGCCGCCGCACGGTCTTCCACCGGGAGCGGCTCGCGGCCGCCCGCCGGGAGCTGGACGAGAGCTGGAACAGCTGGCTCGGGCGGCTCTTCTCCTCCGTGCGGGAGGAGTGCGGCGGACTCGCCCCGCAGGCGCTGCCCGGCGGCACCGGCTGGGAGATCCTGGAGCGGCGGCTCCACCGGGGCGTGGACGATCTGCGCGAGGCGTACGGCCCCGACGCCTTCGACCCGCGCCGGGCGGTCGCCGTCCTCGACGAGATGGTCCGCTCGGTGGCCGACTTCGGGCACGTCAACGCCCACGAGCGGTGCCGTCCCAGCACGTCCTGCCGCCATCTGCCGGCGCTGGCCGCGCAGTTGGCGGTGGCGTCGGCGCTCTCCGCGTGGGCGCGGCCGGTGATGCCGGAGGGCGCTGACCGGCTCGCGGCGGCGCTCCAGGTGGAGCCGGGCAGGCCGATCGACTGGCACGCGCTGATGGGCCCCCTCCCGGGGACCCGGCTCGCACCCCCTTCGGGCCCGGTCTTCGGGTTCTGACCCCTTCGAACCACTGAGCAACTTCGAACTACTAAGCAACTAAGTACATCAGCACGTCGACATCCCACCCTGCCGCGTGACCGTGCGCGCGAGCGACGCGCAGGGGCACGTGGCCCCCCACTCCCACAGGAGCTCCACGTGTCCCTGCGCGTCGCCATGCTCAGCGTCCACACCTCTCCGCTCCACCAGCCCGGGACGGGGGACGCCGGCGGGATGAACGTCTACATGGTCGAACTCTCCCGCGCCCTCGCCGAACAGGGCGTGGAGGTCGACCTGTTCACCCGCTGCCGGGGCGAGGGCCTGCCCCCGCTCGTCGAGCTCGCCCCGGGCGTCCGGGTCCGCCATCTGTACGCGGGGCCGCGCGGCCCGCTGCCCAAGGAGGCCATGCCGGACCTGGTCGTGCCCTTCTCCCTGGCGCTGCTGAAGGAGGACCGGCGCTACGACCTGGTCCACTCGCACTACTGGCTCTCCGGCCAGGCGGGCCGGATCGCCTCGGTCGGCTGGCGGATCCCGCTCGTGCACACCGCCCACACCCTGGCCCGGGTGAAGAACGCCTCGCTCGCCGAAGGCGACACCCCCGAGCCCGAGCTCCGTGTCCGGGGTGAGCTCCAGGTCGTCGGCTCCGCCGACCGGTTGATCGCCAACACGACCGACGAGGCGGAGGCGCTGCGCGCGCTGTACGGGGCGGCGGAGGAGCGGACGGAGGTCGTCCGGCCGGGGGTGGACCTGCGGACCTTCCGCCCGGCCGGGGGCACCCCCGGGGCGGAGGGGCCCGGGGGAGGGAAGGCGGCGGCCCGGGCCCGGCTCGGGCTCCCCGCCGACGCGTTCGTTCCGCTCTACGCCGGCCGCATACAGCCGTTGAAGGGCCCCGACGTGCTCGTCCGGGCCGTCGCCGAGCTGCTGCGGCTGGAGCCGGGGCTGCGCCCACGGCTCCTGGTGCCGGTGGTGGGCGGCCACTCGGGCGCGACCCGTGAGGGGACGGTCTGGAAGCTGGCGGGGGAGCTGGGCGTCACCGATGTGCTGCGGGCCTGCCCTCCCGTACCGCAGTCATGCCTAGCGGACTGGTACCGGGCGGCGGACGTGCTCGTGGTGCCCTCGCGCAGCGAGTCCTTCGGTCTGGTGGCCCTGGAGGCGCAGGCCTGTGGGACCCCGGTGCTCGCGGCGGCGGTCGGCGGACTGCCGACGGCGGTGCGGGACGGGGTGACGGGGCTGCTGGTGGAGGGCCACGACCCGGTGGAGTACGCGCGCCGGCTGCGGTGGCTCGCCGCGCACCCGGAGGCGGTGCGGACGATGGGGGAGGCGGCGGTCCGTCACGCGCGCGGGATGAGCTGGCGCGCGTCCGCCACCCGGACCGTCGAGGTGTACCGGGGAGCGCTGGCGGAGGGGCTGGGGCAGGGGGTGGGGCAGGGGCGGCGGCACGCCCCTGCCCCGGCGGCCCCTCTCTCCTGGAGGAACGAGAAGGCCGTAGCTCAAGTCTAGCACCTCTTTTGGTTCGACCAAAGATATGGCGAGCTCCGGATCTCTCAATTCCGTTGCTGTGAAGGCGTATTGACGCATCCACGCCATGGCGGGTCCACGCACAGAGAATCCCTGGATCGGATTCCGGGGCGGGGACAGAATGGAGATGTCTTCAGGGAACGCCCGGCGGCACGGGCCCCGGAAGGCGGAATTCACATTCCCATTCCTGGAGGAATCATGTCTGCTGAGCACGCCACGGGGACCCGCAGGATCGTCCGTCAGTTCGCCCTCGCCACGGCCGCGTGTCTCGCCGTTGCCGGCGGCGCGGCCCTGGCGGCGGCCCCCAGCGCGGTCTCGGCCCCCCAGTACGTGGTGGCGGACGGTGTGTCCGACGGGACCACCGCCGAGCCCACCCCCACCCCCACGCCGTCCCCGTCCAACGGAAACGAGTGGGACAAGGTCTCCCCGGCGCCGATATCTGCCAATTGAGTCGTCGGGAATCCGAAAGAAAGGCTCCGCGGCCGCCCTGGGAAAGGGGCGGCCGCGGAGCCATTTCCCACTCCCCGGCACCGGGGCCGAACCGCTCGGCGAAATCCCGCGCTCAGTCGACCCAGCCCAGCCGGTAGGCGCGTACCCCGGCCTCGAACCGGCTCGTCGCGCCCATCTCCTGCATCAGCTCGGAGAGCATGCGGCTCACCGTCCGCAGCGACACCCCGAGTCCGCGCGCGATCTTCTCGTCCTTCATGCCGGAGGCGAGCATGCTCAGCGCCGCCCGCTGCTGCTCCGAAAGCCCGTCGCCGCCCCGGTCCGGGGCGGATCCGTCCCCGTACGGCAGGGCCGTGTGCCAGCAGTGCTCGTACAGCGCGAGATACGAGCGGACCAGGGCGGGGCCCCTGGCCAGTACCGCGCCCGCCGCCGGCTCCGCCGGATCGACCGGCACCACGGCGAACTGCGCGTCCGCGATGATCAGCGGCATCGGGACCGCCGACGCGATCCGCACCTCCACCCCGGCCTCGACCCGGCGCCGCAGATGCTCCGCCACCTCCGGCGAGGCGCAGACGCTCTCGCTGTACATGGCGCGGACACGCACCCCGTTCTCGATCTGCCGCCGGTCCCGGCTCAGCACCCGTTCGCCCACCTCGCGCTTCAGCGACGTCAGGTGCATCGACGCCAGGCTGTGCTGGATGACGTCCGTGATGTCCTCGAGGACCTGCTGGATCCGGCGGTAGTCGCTGAGGAGTTCCACGTCGGCGTCCGACCGCGTGAGGGAACCGGCCCGCAGGAACGCCCCCGCCAAGGTCTCCAGCGTGCCGTACGCGCGGTCCGCCTCGTCGAGATGCTCGCGCAGCTGCTCCCGCTCCCGGTGCAGCAGCCGGAGCAGCGCGATCTCCGGGTCGATCACCGCGACCGTGTCGCCGTCCTGCTGCCCGTCGTCCTGCTGTACGGCGCCCTGCTGTCCGCCGTCCTCGCCCGGCCGGGGCCCCGACCGGAGTTCGGTGCGGGCGCCGTGCTGGGCCGGGTTGGTCGGCACGATGAGTCCGAGGTCCGTCAGTTCGGACCGACATCGCTCGTACTCCTCGGGCGGGAGCCGGAGGTGGGCGGCCACTTCGCCGAGGCTGGACACCCCGCGTCTGCGCAGTTCCTGGTAGAGGTTCACCACCGCGTCGGGTGATCCCTCCGAGCGCTCGGTCCCGTTCCCCGTACCCGTACCGCCGCCGGTGGTGATCAAGGCGAAGTGACCCCCTGTTCCCTCGAGTCGCGCCGCCGTCACCCTGTCACACGGCTGGGCGGCCGTCCGTCATGCCGATCCGACCGGTCGGACCGGTCAGGCATCCATCGTGCGTCATCCGAACTCCCCGGTGGTATCCCGTCTTTACACGCCCCGCTCGGCGCCCTCGCCGTCCAGCAGGCCGAGCCGGGCCGCCTTCACGCCGGCCTCGAAACGGCTCGCCGCCCCCAGCTCCTGCATCACCTCGGAGAGCAGCCGGCTCACCGTCCGCAGCGAGACCCCCAGATTCCGGGCGATCTGTTCGTCCTTGATGCCGGAGGCGAGCATGAGGAGCGCCGCCCGCTGCTGATCGGAGAGCCCGTCGCCGCCCTTCTCCGCTTCCTCCTCCTCGCCGTACGGGGCGGCCGCCGTCCAGCAGTACTCGTACAGGGCGAGATACGAGCGGACGAGACCCGGGCCGCGCGCCAGGATCGCGGCGGAGGACGGGTCGTGCGGATCGGTCGGCAGGAGCGCGAAGTTCTCGTCGGCGAGGACCATGTTCATCGGGACGACGGAGGCGAGCCGGACCTCCACGCCCAGCGCGGCCCGCTCCTCCAGGTGCTGCGCCATCTCCGGTACGGAGGCCGCCCGCCGGCTGTACATGGCCCGGATCCGGACCCCGCGGTCGGCCCACAGGCGGTCCTGGGCGAGCTCGCCCGGCAGCTCCTCGCGGCGGACGGAGCCGGTGTGCATGAAGTGCGCGGCCGTCCGAACGGAGTTCGTCAGGTCCGCGAGGCTCCGCCGCACACGGTGGGGGTCGTCGACGATCTCGACCTCGATCTCCCCGCGTGGGGTGGCCCCGGCCCGCAGAAACGGTCCGGCGAGGGCTTCGAGGGCGGTGTGCGCGCGGCTGGTCGCGGCGAGCCGCTCCTGGAGCCGGTCGCGCTCCCGGCGCAGCAGCCGCAGCAGGGCGACATCGGGGTCCACGACGGCGTTCGTGTCGAGGGAGGGGGCGGTCAGTCCTAAGGAGACGAGCTCGTCATGACATCGCTCCCGCTCCTCGGCGGAGAGCTCCAGCCGGTCCGCGACCTCGTCGAAGGTCGTCTCCGGACGGGCGCGGAGCTGCTGGTAGACGGCGAGAGCCTGTTCGCTGCCCGTACGGGCCACGGCGGTGTTTCTGGACACGACGCAGCAGACTCCCCTCGGATCCCCCTGGATCCTGTTGAATCGCCCCGCTAGACCCTGCCATAGATTCGAACGGCGCGCACGGGGTTCACCGCAGCTCAGGACGGTTCGCGGCGGTGCTCGCGACCCCTGCCCCGGCCCGTCGGAGACGCACTAGGCGGCGGGGTCGTTCGCCCGGCAGTCGGGGCACAGGCCCTTGAACACGATCTCGGCGTCCTCGACCCGCCACTCCGGCAGCGCGCCACGGGGCGGCTTCGGCGCGGCCGCGTCGACGTTCTCCACCCGGCCGCAGACGACGCACAGTGCGTGCTGGTGCGTGGGGCCGGAGATCTCGAAGACGGCGGGCAGGCCGGGGCGGTCGAACTTGCTGACCAGGCCGGTCTCCTGGAAGTGCCGCAGCATCTCGTACACGGCCTGGCTGGTCAGCGTGCCGAGCCGCTCGCGCGCGGTCGTGGTGATCGCCTCGACGTCGAGATGGCCACCGGCGGCGAGCACCGTGAGCACCTCCAGGCGCGGGCCCGTGACTCGCAGCCCGACGTCGCGCAGGCGCTGGATCACCGCCTCGCGGCCCGTCAGCTCTTCCACGACTGCCATCTTCTCCGCCCGCCACCTGGTCGGCTCAAACGTTTGTGGGCATCGTACCTCTTGCCCGTCAACCTCGTCAGGCGTCCGCCTCAGTCGTCCGTCCTGCACACCAGCAGGACGCTCTCCGTCCGGTCGTCGATCCGGTGGCGCCGGCGGCCCTCGATGTGCAGGCCGGCCGAGTGCAGTTCGGCCGCGAGCCGTTCGGGATCCACGATCCATTTGTCGGTGGTCAGCACGACCCGCTCGGTGGAGAGCTTGCCGGTGCGGGCCGTGTAGTACGTGATCCGCTCGCTCATCGACGGCAGGTCGAAGACCTGCCGCGCCACCACCCACTCGTCGATCCCGTCGAAGCGCGGCACCTGGAACGCCCAGGTCCTGCGCGGCTCCGCGATGAGTCCCGGCAGCTGGTGCGAGGTGTAGTCGAGGGCGAGCGCCCCGCCCGTCTCCAGGTGGGAGGCGACCTCGCGCAGCAGCTCCGGCCGGTGCGCGGGCGGGACGGCCGTGACCATCGCGCCCGCGAGGAGCGCCAGCCGGTAACTCCCGTCCAGGCGCAGCTCGGTGAGGTCGGCCCGGTGGGTGACGACGAGCTCGGCGACCTGCGGACCGATCCGGCGTGCCCAGCCTTCGAGGCGCTCCAAGGCCGAGGCGTCCCGGTCCACGGCTTCCACGGCGAAGCCGTGCCGGGCGAACGGGACGGCGAGCCGCCCGGCGCCGGAGCCGAGGTCCAGAACGGGTCCGCCGGTGGAGCGGGCGAGGCTGAGGTACCGGACGATGTCCGCGCTGTGCGGGCCGAGCAGTGCGTCGTGCAGCCAGACCGAGCCCTCGTCGGCGGGGGAGACCGACTCCAGACCGGGCAGGGTGTCGGACTTGACCCTGATGCCGGCCCCGGGAGCGGGCTCCCGCTCCCGGTCGTATCGGGACGGCAGGACCGGCGCGAGCGCTGCGGGCACGACGGGCAGGGAAATGCCGCTCGGTGTGTGCATCGCTCCTCCAGGGGCTCGCTCGGTCCATGCCGTCCGGACGAGGTACCCGTGCCGCCGGGACCGCGCCGCTGGACCCATCCTGACCTGGCGGGGGAGCACCGATCCACCGGATCGGGCTGCGTGAACACGCGATGGCGTGGATCTGCCACGGCCGCCCGTTCGACGGTCGCGCGGGCTTGCGTGGGGAGGGTGGGGCGGGCGGGGCGGGCGGTGCGATCCGGTGTGGGGGCCGGCGCGCGGGCGGTGCTCGGGCCGGTGCGGGGCCGGCGCGCGGGCGGTGCTCGGGCCGGTGCGCGGGCGGTGCTCGGGCCGGGTGCTCGCGTCAGACCGCGCGGCCCCAGCGGGTGGGGCTGAGGGCGCCGAAGCCCATCCGGGTGTAGAAGGGCACTGCCGGGTCGCTCTCCGTCGGGAGTTCGACGCGCTGGTCGTGGGCGCCGTAGCTCCGCATCCGGTCCGTGGCCGCGGCCAGCAGGGCCGTACCCACTCCGCGGCGGCGGGATCCGTCCGCCACCGCCAGGGCGTACACCTCGCCCTCGCCCGGCACGGGCACCCCGCCCGCGGCGACGCCGACGACCACGCCCTCGGGGTCGGTCGCGACGAGCCAGCCGAGCCAGCCGGGCGCGCCCCCCGGAATTTCAATTTCCGCGCGGATGCGGGGGAGCGCACATTGCGCCGAGATCAGCCGCCGCATCGGGATTTCGTCCAGGATTCCCGTGTAACTGCTCCGAATGACGCCCGCGAGCAGCCTGGATATCGTCGTCGCATCGCCGGCCGCGGCCGTCCGAACGCCAGCCAGCTGCATAGGTTTCGTACCCTTCGACGTGCCGAGCCAGAGCCCCAACGTACCCACAATAGCCGTCTGTTAAGTTGACCGTGACCGATGCGAAATCTACGAATTCGCTTAGTAATTAGCGGTGTTCGGGATGCCGGACGGTGGAGCGAGTGAATTAGCGGGGGAAGGAACAGCAGGCGATCACCAGCGGTGCCATCGCGAGCGCCGCCGACGCGATGGTGAACAGTCCGCGCAGTACGGGGTGGCCCGCGCTGTACGGGGTGAGGATGCGCCGCATCCGCAGCGCCGCCGAGGGGCCGCCCGCCGCGAACGCGGACCGTGGCGCACGCCCCGAGGCCAGCGCGTACAGCGCCGTGGCGAGCGCGTCGCGCGTACACCGCCGTAACGCCCGGTCGTCCGCGGCCATTTCGAGCAGCAGTGGTACGGACGTCCCGCCGTGCCGCGCGAGCGGGAGGCGCGAGAAGACGGCCGCGAAGGCCTCCGTCGCCGCGACGAGGAGATGGTGCCGCCCCGTGATGTGCGCCCGCTCGTGCGCGAGGGCCGCCGCGAGCTGGGCGGACGTCAGTGTGTCCACCGCTCCGGAGGAGACGACGACGCGACGTGAGCGGCCCGGCAGGCAGTAGACGGCGGGCCGGTCGTCGTCGAGGACGGTGGCCCGCAGGGCGGTGTCGTACCGTCCGACGAGCCGCAGCACCTCCGCGTGCCGCACGCGCACCCGCCGGGCCCGCGCCAGCCTCCTCAGGAAGGCGGCGCCGGGCAGCGAGACGACGGTGAGGGCGATCGCGAGCGCCAGCCGCTCACGGCCTTCGAGGTGGGACAGCTGGTCGGGCGTGGGGAGCCGGAGGGTGAGCAGCATGTCGGTGAGGCGGTGGCTGCTCTCGCCGGACAGGACCATCTGGGCGGGCAGCAGGGCGCTCGCGCCGGTGAAGACCGCACCGCACGCGGCCCACACGGCGAGGGCGAGGCGGGGCGCCTGCTGGGCCCAGCGGGCCCGGACGACGAGCCAGGGCACGAGGCAGCCGGTGAGCAGGACGAGCCCGAGGGGGACGAGGGCGTGATGGTTCACGCGCCACCGCCCGCGGCACGGCCCTCGGCGGTGCCGGCCCTGGCGGCGCGGAGGGCCGCGTCCAGGGCGGCCATGTCCTCGTCCGAGATGACCTCGACGAACCGCAGGAGGGCGGCAGGGCGGTCCTGGCTGTCGCCGAGGGCGTCCCGCATCAGTCCGGCCGTGTACTCCTCCCGGCTGCGGACGGGCTCGTACAGCCAGGCCCGGCCCGCCTTCTCGCGGCGGAGCCAGCCCTTGCGGTGCAGGATGTCCGCGACCGTCATGACGGTCGTGTAGGCGACCCGGCGTCCCCGGTTGATGTCGTCGACGATCTCGCGGACGGTGGCGGGCCGTTGCCAGGCCCACAGCCGGTCCATGATCTCGGCCTCCAGCTCTCCCAGCCGGCGCACGTGGATCCCCTTCCCCCTGGGCGGCTCATCGTACGGGCCGCCTCACCCGATCAGGTATACCCCCCGTGGGTATGGTGGGGGTATGACGACCCTTCTGGCCACCCTCGTGAAGAACCGCCCCTGCGTGAAGCTCTGCGGCCCCGGTCTTCCCGGTTCGGCGGAGCTGGTGCTCCTCCGGCAGGTGCTCGGGCTCTGTCTCCGCCTGAGCGTCCGGCTGTCCGCTGAGTGCCCTTCACGCAAGGGCGGTTGACACCGCTTCGTACTTCGTCAGGTCCGGATGAGCCGGGCGATGGCCTTCGAGGCCTCGCCCACCTTCACCTTCGCCTGGTCCCCGCCCTGGGCGATCGCCTCGGTGACGCAGCAGCTGAGGTGCTCGTCCAGGAGGGCCACCGCGCAGGACTGGAGGGCCGCGTTGATGGCGGACACCTGGGTGAGGACGTCGATGCAGTAGGTGTCCTCGTCGACCATCCGCTGCACCCCCCTGACCTGGCCCTCGATGCGCCTCAGGCGTCTGATGATGTCTTCCTTGTGCTGTCCGTAACCGGCCACGGCAGGCTCCTCGGAGATGGGCGCGGAGGGGGTGTCCGGCACTGATCCGCCGGACACCCCCTGGGGAGTTCGTCAGCGGTCGGCGGCCTGGAAGCCGCGCAGGCGCAGGCTGTTGCCGACGACGAAGACCGAGGAGAAGGCCATCGCGGCCCCGGCGATCATCGGGTTGAGCAGTCCGGCCGCGGCGAGCGGCAGGGCGGCCACGTTGTAGGCGAAGGCCCAGAAGAGGTTCGAGCGGATCGTGCCGAGCGTCTTGCGGGAGAGCCGGATCGCGTCCGCCGCGGCCCGCAGGTCGCCCCGGACGAGGGTCAGGTCGCCGGCCTCGATGGCGGCGTCCGTGCCGGTGCCCATCGCCAGGCCCAGGTCGGCCTGGGCGAGCGCGGCGGCGTCGTTGACGCCGTCGCCGACCATGGCGACCGAACGGCCTTCCGCCTGGAGCTTCTTGACGACGTCGACCTTGTCCTGCGGCATGACCTCCGCGATGACCTCGTCGATGCCGACCTCGGCGGCGACGGCCTCGGCGACCGCCTTGTTGTCCCCGGTGAGCAGGATCGGGGTGAGGCCGAGGGCGCGCAGCCGGCGGATGGCCTCGGGGCTGGTCTCCTTGACGGCGTCGGCGACTTCGAGGACCGCGCGGGCCTCGCCGTCCCAGGCCACGGCGATCGCGGTCCTGCCGGCCTTCTCGGCCGTGTCCTTGGCGGTCTTGAGGTCCGCCGAGAGGGTCATGGCCCACTCGTCGAGGAGCTTCTCGCGGCCGACGAGGACGGCGTGGCCGTCGACGACGCCCTGGACGCCGAGACCGGGGATGTTGGCGAAGTCCTCGGGGGTGGGCAGGGTGCCGACCCTGGCGGCGGCGCCGGTGGCGACGGCCTGGGCGATCGGGTGCTCGGAGGAGTGCTCCAGGGCGCCCGCGAGCCGCAGGACGTCCTTCTCGTCGACGTTCTCGGCGGTGTGGACCTTGATGAGGGTCATCCGGCCGGTGGTGACGGTGCCGGTCTTGTCGAGGACGATCGTGTCGACCTTGCGGGTGGTCTCCAGGACCTCGGGGCCCTTGATGAGGATGCCGAGCTGGGCGCCGCGGCCGGTGCCGACCATGAGGGCGGTCGGGGTGGCCAGGCCGAGGGCGCAGGGGCAGGCGATGATCAGGACGGCGACGGCGGCGGTGAAGGCCGCGGTCAGGCCCTGTCCCGTACCCAGCCAGAAGCCGAGGGTGCCGAGCGCGAGCGCGATGACGATCGGGACGAAGACGGCCGAGATCCTGTCGGCGAGGCGCTGGGCCGCGGCCTTGCCGTTCTGCGCGTCCTCGACGAGCTTCGCCATCCGGGCGAGCTGGGTGTCGGAGCCGACGCGGGTGGCCTCGACGACGAGGCGGCCGCCGGCGTTCAGGGTGGCGCCGGTGACGGAGTCGCCGACGGAGACCTCGACCGGGACGGACTCTCCGGTGAGCATGGAGGCGTCCACGGCGGAGGAACCCTCGACGACGGTGCCGTCGGTGGCGATCTTCTCGCCCGGGCGGACCAGGAAACGGTCCCCGACCTGGAGGTCGGCGGTCGGTACGGTGACCTCCTGGCCGCCCCGCAGGACGGTGACCTCCTTGGCGCCCAGCTGCATCAGCGCCTTGAGCGCGGCGCCCGCCTTGCGCTTCGAGCGGGCCTCGAAGTACCGGCCGGCCAGGATGAAGGCGGTGACGCCGGCGGCGGCCTCCAGGTAGATGTTCCCGGCGCCGTCGGTACGGGCGATAGTGAACTCGAAGGGGTGCGTCATCCCCGGCGTACCGGCGGTCCCGAAGAACAGTGCCCACAGCGACCAGAGGAACGCGGCGATCGTGCCGACGGAGATCAGGGTGTCCATGGTGGCCGCGCCGTGCTTGGCGTTGGTCCAGGCGGCGCGGTGGAAGGGCCAGGCGGCGTAGACGACGACCGGCGCGGCGAGCGTGAGGCTCAGCCACTGCCAGTACTCGATCTGCAGGGCCGGGATCATCGCCATCGCGATGACCGGCACGGCGAGCACGGTGGCGGTGATCAGCCGCTGCCTGAGGGGCCGCAGCTCCTCGTCGGCCTTCTCCTCGTCGGAGGGCCCCTCGGGGCCGCCGGCCGTCTCGTTCTTCGGCGGCGCGGGCTCGGCGGCGGTGTAGCCGGTGGCCTCGACGGTCGCGATCAGCGCGGCGACGTCGATGTCGGCGTCGAAGGTGACCTTGGCCTTCTCGGTGGCGTAGTTGACGGTGGCCTCGACCCCGTCCATGCGGTTGAGCTTCTTCTCGATGCGGGCCGCGCACGAGGCGCAGGTCATGCCGCCGATGGCGAGCTCGACCTGAGCCGTGCCAGGTGTCGTCGTTGTCATGAGTACTGCTCCTCGTGAGTACGGGGCGGGGGCCGGGACCCGGGCGTGGTGGGCGGGTCCCGGCGGCCGGGGTCTTGCGGCTCAGGCGCGGCCGGTCAGCTCGTAGCCCGCGTCGTCGACGGCGGCGGTGATCGCGGCGTCGTCCGGCTCGCCGCCGGTGGTGACGGTGACCAGGCCGGCGGTGACGTCGACGTCGACGGTGATGACGCCGTCGAGCGCGCTGACGGACTTGGTGATCGCGGTCCTGCAGTGGCCGCAGGTCATGCCGGAGACGGCGTAGACGGTCGTGGTGCTCTCGGCGACGGCCACCGTGGTCGTGTCGGTGGCGCTGGTCGAGCAGCTGTTGTCAGGGGTGCAGCAGGAGCCCATGGCTTCTCCTCGGTCGGTTCCTCCGGACCGGATACCCTCGGGGGGTATCTGGTTGTCGCTCCATGTATACCCCCCGCCCGTATCCGACGCAAGCGGATCCCCGACTTGACTTGATACCCCCCAGGGGTATGGTGAAGTGCAGGGAACGGTGACGGCGCCACCCCGCGCACCCACCCCACGTACCGACCGACCGACCCACGTATCGGGAGAGCAGCCATGAACACCGGTCTGAAGATCACTGCCTATGCCGCCGCGCTCGCCGCGACCTTCGGGGCCGCGTACGGAGTCGGTACGGGAGTCGGCCCCGTCGAGGAGCCGAAGAAGGCCGGGCACGGCGACCACGCCGCCGCCCCCACCCCGACGCCGACCGGCAGCGCGAGCGCCGCCGACGGCCACGCCGGCCACGAGGCGGGCGCCGCCGCGGACGCGCCCGCCGCCGCGGCGAACCTCCCCGGCGGACTCCAGGTCTCCGACAGCGGCTACACCCTCGCCCTGGAGACGCCGACCCCCGCCACCGGTAAGAGCGTCCTGAAGTTCTCGATCAAGGACGCGGCCGGCAGGAAGGTCACCGCCTTCACCACCGAGCACGGCAAGGAACTGCACTTCATCGTCGCCTCGCGCGACCTCAACACCTTCCGCCACCTGCACCCGGTGAAGGCCGCGGACGGCACCTGGACGACCCCCGTCGACCTGCCCGCCGCCGGCGGCTACAAGGCCTTCGCCGACTTCAAGCCCGCCGCCCCCGGCGCCAAGGGCATCACGCTCGGCGCCGACCTCTCCGTACCCGGCGCGTACACCCCGCTGCCCATGCCGGCCGTCGCCCCGACCGCGACCGTCGACGGCTACCAGGTCCGCCTCGGCGGCACGCTCGACCCGGGCAAGGCCGGCGAGCTCAAGCTCACCGTCACCAAGGCCGGCAAGCCCGTCACCGACCTGGAGCCCTACCTCGGGGCGTACGGACACCTCGTCGCCCTGCGCGACGGCGACCTCGCCTACCTCCACGTGCACCCGAACGAGGGGGGTCCCGGCCCGGACGTCTCCTTCACCGCGACGGCGCCCAGCGCGGGGACGTACCGTCTCTTCCTCGACTTCCAGCACGAGGGCAAGGTCCGCACGGCGGCCTTCACGGTCACCGCGGGGCCCGGGAAGGCGCCCGTGGCGGCGCCCGCTGCGACCACTCCCGCGGCCGGTGAGGCCACGGACGATGCGGGAGAGCACACGCACGGCTAGTCTGGTCATTGGACTAGACCTGTAGCCGTCATTCATGGAGGAATGGGCAGCGATGAGCAACCGTGCAGTCCTTGAGGTGATCGCCCTCGACGAGGAGGACGCGGTCGCTGCCCAGACCGGTGGTGCCGACCGGCTCGAACTCGTCACCGACATGGCGGCGGACGGGCTCACCCCGTCCAGGGCCGGCTTCGCCGCCATCCGCGCGGCCGTCGACATCCCGCTGCGCGTGATGCTCAGGCTCACCGACGGATTCTCGGCCGGCGGCCCCGAGGGCATCGACGCCCTCGTGGCCCGGGCCACCGAGCTCCGCGAGGCCGGCGCCGACGAGTTCGTCCTCGGCTTCCTCACCCCCGACGGCGCACCGGACCTCGTCGCCGTCGAGCGGCTCATCACCGTCCTCGACGGCGCCCGCTGGACCTTCCACCGGGCCGTCGACCGCACGGCCGACCGCGACGGGCTGCGCAAGCGGCTCGCCGACCTGCCGGGCCTCGACACCTACCTCACGGCGGGCTCCGCCACCGGCGTCGACGACGGCCTCGCCACCCTCAAGGCCGAGGCCGCCCGCGCGGGCGAACCGGGCTACGAGCCCCAGATCCTCGTCGGCGGCGGCCTGCGCCTCGACCACCTCCCCGAGCTGCGCGCGGCCGGCCTCGACGCCTTCCACATCGGCGGCGCGGCCCGCCCCCAGGGCTGGGCGGCCCCCGTCTCGGCGGACGCGGTACGGGCCTGGCGCGAGGCGGTCGACGCGTAACGACGGGCGGACGTGCGGGGCGGGTGACGGGGTACGGGGTACGGGGTACGGGGTACGGGGTATGGTCCCGCTCCCGGTGGCGGGGTACGGTCCCGCTCCCGGTGGCGGGTACGGCCCCTGTCCCGCCCCCTCCGCACGGAAAACACGTGGCCAGGGACTGGCGGGCTCGCTAGCCTCCGCGGCATGGCAGCCACCGGCAAGATGCAACCCGACGAGCTCGACATCGACACCGAGCTCGTCGGGCGACTCGTCGCCGGACGGTTCCCCGAGTGGGCCGCACTCCCGGTGCGGGCGGTGCACTCGGCGGGAACGGACAACGCGATGTTCCGGCTCGGCGACGACCTCGTCGTCCGGCTGCCCCGCGTCCCGTACGCGGCCCGTCACGTCGAGAAGGAGCAGCGCTGGCTGCCGCTCCTCGCCCCGCACCTGCCGCTGGACGTGCCCGTCCCGGTGGGGCGGGCCGAAGGCGGCGCGGAGTTCCCGCTGCCCTGGTCCGTCTACCGCTGGCTCGACGGTGCCGACGCCTTCGACGCACCGCTCGCCGACCTCGCCCACGCCGCCGTGGAGCTGGGCCGCTTCGGCGCCGCCCTCCGCGCGGTCGACGCGACCGGCGGACCGGCCTCCTTCCGCGGCGGCCCGGTCACCGACTGGGAGGCCGGCCACATGCAGGGCGCGATCCGCGACCTCGGCGCCGACGGCACCGTCGACGCGGAACTCGCCACGGCCGCATGGGAGTCGGTCCTCGCGCTCCCGCAGTGGGACCGCGCACCCGTCTGGATCCACGGCGACCTGCTCCCCGGCAACGTCCTCACCCGAGACGGCCGCCTCGGCGCCGTCATCGACTTCGGCGGCCTCGGCGTCGGCGACCCGGCCTGCGACACGATGCCCGCCTGGACGCTCCTCACCGCCGAGACCCGCCCCCTCTTCCGCGAGGCCGCGGAGGTCGACGACGCGACCTGGGCGCGCGGCCGCGGCTGGGCCCTGTGCTGGGGCCTGGTGACCGAGCACTACTACCGCGTCACGAACCCGGTCCTGGCCGCGGTCGCCCACCGGACCTGGTCGGAAGTCCTGCCGGAATTCGCCTGACCCGGCGGACGCCCCCTGATGCCCGGCGAGTTGACCGGATCCCGCACCACCCGGACCGTCCGCGAGACCGTCCTCCGCCGCCTCCCCTGACGGAACGATGTCGTCCTCCGGCCACCGCTGTCACAATCCGCCGCATGACGGGGGTCACGCACGTCCCGAAGCGGCACAAGGACTCCAGGACGTCTTCTTCCCGCTGACCCGCTGGGCGGACGCCACCGTCCTGCTGCCCTCGGCGGCGCCGCCGCGACCACCCTGATCGCCGTGATCGAACTCTGGCGGCTGTACGCCCGGCACGGCATGCGCTTCCGCCTCCTCACCGCCAGGGCGTCCGGCCGCCCTAGAGCCTGAGGGCGCCCAACTGCTCCGGAACCGGGGCCGAGTGAAGGATCGTCAGGCCTGACACAGCGCGGGTCAGCGCCACGTACAGCCGCCGCAGGCCCGTCCGCTCGTCCGGCTCGCCGTCGACGACCGCCGCCGGCTCGTCCAGGACCACGTAGTCGTACTCCAGGCCCTTCGCGAGCGTGGCCGGGACCAGGGTCAGCCGGGACTCGGCGGTGGTCTCCTCGCCCGGCGAGAGGTACGCGAGACCGGCGGCCGTCAGCGCCTCCGCGAGCGGGGCGATCCGCGCGTCGGCGGCGATCAGACCGATCGAGCCCTCGTGGGCCAGGGACTCGACACAGGCCGCGACGACGGCGGCGTCCAGCGCCTCCGGGTCCTCCGTGTGCCGGACGGCCAGCGAGCCCGGGTTCTCCCGGACCGACTCGACCGCCGCAAGCCCCGGCGACATGTGCGGAAGCAGTCGTGAGGCGTACGCGATCACCTCACGCGGCACACGGAAACCGGCGGTCAGCTCCTCCACCAGTGCCTCCGGCTTGCCCAGGTGCGTCAGGGCCTGCGCCCAGCTCTCCGTCGCCCACGGCGTCGTGCCCTGCGCGAGGTCGCCCAGGACCGTCGCCGAACCGGTCGTGCACCGCCGGCCCACCGCCCGGTACTGCATCGGGGACAGGTCCTGCGCCTCGTCGAGGACCACGTGCCCGAGCGAGTGCGTCCGCTCGACCAGGTCCCTCGTCTCGTCGATCAGCACCGCGTCCGCCGCCGACCACTTCGCCGTCTTCACGCTCCGCGCCGGCTTCGCCCAGTGCAGCAGCTTCTGCTCGTCCTCCGTGAGGAGCCCCTCGGCATGCTCCGCCAGGAACTCGGCGTCGCCGAGGAGCCGCAGCACCAGCTTCGCGGGCTCGACGAGCGGCCAGCACTCCTTCACGACGGCCTTCACGGCGGGGTTCCGCGCGACCGCGTTCTGCACCCGGTCGTCGGGCGCCTCGCCCGCCTCCTCCATCCGCACCAGGACCGCGTGCGCGATCCGCTGCGGAAGCGCGTCGCGGGCCGCCCCGTACCGGATGTCCCGGTCGAGCAGCTCCCGCACCATCTCCTCGATCTCGTACGCGGGCACCCGCCACCGCCGCGAGCCCCGCACCACCATCAGGGGCTCCTTCGGCAGCGAGACATGCGAACGGACCGCGCGCCGCAGCACCTCCGCCATCCGGGCGTCGCCCTTGACGACCGCCGTCGCCGCCTCGTCCGTGCCCCGCACCTCGACGTGCGCGACGAGGTCGTCGACGGTCGCCTGCTGGACCGCCAACTCGCCGAGGGTGGGGAGGACTTGCTCGATGTAGTGGAGGAAGGACCGGTTCGGCCCGATGACCAGGGTGCCGGTGCGGGCGAGCCGCTCCCGGTGCGCGTACAGGAGGTACGCGACACGGTGCAGGCCCACGGCCGTCTTCCCGGTGCCGGGTCCGCCCTGCACGCAGACCGTCCCGGACAGGTCGGAGCGGACGATCCCGTCCTGCTCGGGCTGGATCGTCGCCACGATGTCCCGCATGGGGCCGACGCGGGGCCGCTCGATCTCCGCCTGGAGCAGCCGGCTGGTCTGCTCCAGCTCGGCCGGGTCGGAGAGGTGCTCGTCCTCGTACGCGGTGAGGTCCCCGGCCGTGTACCCGAAGCGCCGCCGCAGCCCCACGTCCTGCGGGTCCTTCTTCGACGCCTGGTAGTACGGCTGCGACACCGGGGCACGCCAGTCGATCACCATCGGGTCGCCGTCGGCGTCGTGGACGTGCCGGCGCCCGATGTAGAAGCGCTGCCCCTCCTGCGTGGTGTGCAGGTAGTCGAGGCGCCCGAAGAACAGCGGGGTGTCCGAGAGGTCCGCGAGCTCCTTGATCCGGTCCTCGATCTGCCGCCCGAGGACGACGGAGTTGACCCAGTTCGCGGTGACGTTCTTGATGTCGAGCGCCTCGACGTCCTCGCGCATCGCGCGAAGGGCCGCGCGGGAGGAGGACAGATGGGCGCGCTCACGCGCGAGCGGATCGAGCGCGGGATCGAGCGCGGGATTGGAAACGGGGTCCGAAACGGGGTCGGAAACGGGCACGGTGAAGCCTCCGAGCAGGTGGATACGCGGACACGTCGAGGTGGCCGCCGGTTTCCGACCGGGCGGCGGCGCTCCACGGAGGGAGGCGGGGAAGCTGGGGAGTGTAACTCCGCCCAGGCGCGAGGGGCGAATCTATTTCACTCCCCCGGACCCGTAGGGGTAGGGATCCGCCATGAGGGGGACCCCGGTTCCACCCCCAGGTCGATGTGTTCGGAATGTCCGGATTCCATCATGGAGACATGACCGCGACGACCTTCACCCTCGTGACCACCGTTCCCCGACCCCGCACCCGCCCGCTCGCCACCGCGTTCCGCGCGATACGCGCCTTCGGCGGCGCGGCGGCCGGCGTCGTCCTCCTCGGCGACTACGGCCCGCCCGAGGCCGGGACCGGAGGACGCCTGTCAGTCGTCGGGGAGCAGGATGTCGGCGTCGTCGAAGATGCGCAGGACGACCAGGAGCAGGCGGCCACGCGACACCATGTACTCCGCCACGATGTGTGACGTCAGCCGGATCTCCCGGTCCTGCTCGCCCACTCCTATGGGCTGCGAGTGCTCCGTGTAGGGATCGCGCGAGAGGATCTCGACAGCCTTGTCGAACGAGGCCCGGCGCGCCGGATCCAGCCGGTCACGGGCAGTGCCCGCCGCCTCGGTGAACATGACCTCGTAGATCTCCCGGTGAGACATCCCTGCCTCCTCCTGCCTTCGAGCGTGTCCTGCCGTCAGCGTACCGAGACGGACAGACCCTACGGAGCCAGCAGCTCATCCGCGTCGACGATCCGATACGCGTACCCCTGCTCCGCCAGGAACCGCTGCCGGTGCGCGGCGAAGTCCTGGTCGATCGTGTCCCGCGCGACCACCGAGTAGAAGTGCGCCTGGTGCCCGTCGGCCTTCGGCCGCAGAACCCGGCCCAGCCGCTGCGCCTCCTCCTGGCGGGAGCCGAAGGTGCCCGAGACCTGGATCGCGACCGTCGCCTCCGGCAGGTCGATCGAGAAGTTCGCGACCTTCGACACGACGAGGACGCTGATCTCGCCCGTACGGAACGCGTCGAAGAGCTTCTCGCGCTGCGCGTTCGACGTCTCGCCCTTGATGACGGGCGCGTCCAGGTGCTCGCCGAGCTCGTCGAGCTGGTCGATGTACTGTCCGATGACGAGGATCTGCTGGCCTTCGAACTTCTTGACCAGGGCCTCGGTCACCTTCCGCTTCGTCGCCGTCGTCGCGCAGAAGCGGTACTTCTCCTCCGGCTCGGCCGTCGCGTAGGCGAGCCGCTCGGAGTCGGTCAGATTGACCCGGACCTCGACGCAGTCGGCGGGCGCGATGTAGCCCTGCGCCTCGATCTCCTTCCACGGCGCGTCGAACCGCTTGGGTCCGATGAGCGAGAAGACGTCGGACTCACGCCCGTCCTCGCGCACCAGGGTCGCGGTCAGCCCGAGCCGCCGCCGCGCCTGGAGGTCGGCGGTGAACTTGAAGACGGGCGCGGGCAGCAGGTGGACCTCGTCGTAGACGACGAGACCCCAGTCGCGGGAGTCGAAGAGCTCCAGGTGCGGGTAGATGCCCTTCCGCTTGGTCGTGAGGACCTGGTAGGTGGCGATGGTGACGGGCCGGATCTCCTTCTTGGTCCCGCTGTACTCGCCGATCTCGTCCTCGGTGAGCGAGGTCCGCTTCACGAGCTCGCTCTTCCACTGACGGGCGGAGACGGTATTGGTCACGAGAATGAGCGTGGTCGCCTTGGCCTCCGCCATCGCACCCGCCCCGACCAGCGTCTTCCCCGCACCACAGGGCAGCACGACGACGCCGGAACCGCCGTGCCAGAAGCCGTCGACGGCCTGCCGCTGGTACGGACGCAGGGTCCAGCCGTCCTCGGCGAGCTCGATGGGGTGGGCCTCCCCGTCGACGTACCCGGCGAGGTCCTCGGCGGGCCAGCCGAGCTTCAGCAGCGTCTGCTTGATCTGCCCGCGCTCGGAGGGGTGCACGGCGACGGTGTCCTCGTCGATCCGCGCGCCGACCAGCGGCTGCACCTTCTTCGACCGGAGGATCTCCTCCAGGACGGGCCGGTCGGTGCTGGTCAGGACGAGCCCGTGCGTGGGGTGCTTGGAGAGCGTCAGCCGCCCGTACCGGTCCATGGTCTCGGCGATGTCGACGAGCAGCGCGTGCGGCACGGGGTAGCGGGAGTACTCGACGAGCGCGTCGACGACCTGCTCGGCGTCGTGCCCGGCGGCCCGCGCGTTCCACAGCCCGAGCGGCGTCAGCCGGTACGTGTGGATGTGCTCGGGCGCCCGCTCCAGCTCCGCGAACGGCGCGATGGCCCGCCGGCACACCTCGGCGAGCTCATGGTCGACCTCCAGGAGCAGCGTCTTGTCGCTTTGGACGATCAGGCAGGACACACATACCTCCAGCGATAGGATCGTGTTGTGACAGACACCACATCTGCGCCTGCCACGGCCAGGGCCATGCCCCGTGCCCGTCGCCCCAAGGGCATCCCGGCCAACGCGTCGGGAATGCGCGCGGCCATCTATGTCCGCCTTTCGCGGGAAACAGAAGAGTCTACCTCGCCGGAGCGTCAGCGGGCGGCGTGCGAGGCGTTGTGCCAGGCCAGAGGGTGGAAGGTCATATCCGTCGAAGAGGACATCGACGTGTCCGGCTACTCGCGCGGCCTTGACCGTCCGGGGCTGCAGCGCATCCTGTCCCGTCTCGCCGAGTTCGACGTGATCGTGTTCTTCAAGATCGACCGCTTGGCCCGGTCCACGGTGGACTTCGCGGAGATCATGAAGATCACGCAGGCGGAGAGCGTGGCCCTGGCATCCGCCAGCGAACCCCTGGACCTCACGTCATCCATGGGTCGCGCCATGGCGAAGGTGATCGCGGTCTTCGCGGAGCTGGAGTCCGACACGATCGGCATGCGCGTCTCCAGCGCCCACGAGCACCTGCGCCGGGAGGGTCGCTATACGGGCGGCAGGGTGCCGTACGGCTACTGCGTGGTCCCCAACCCCGACGGTGCCGGGAAGGTCCTGGAGATCAACCCCGAGGAAGCGAAGACGATCCGCGAGATCGTCGAACGGGTCCTGGACAAGGACTCACTGCTCAAGATCGCAGTGGATCTCACGGAGTCCGACAAGCCCTCGCCCGGCCACTCCTCGCGGCAGACCACGGGCAAGCGCAGCGACTCCAAGCGGTGGTACCCCTCCACGCTGCGGAGCCTTCTCGGTAACCCTCAGTTGCTCGGGCAGGTGATTGAGGACGGCAAGCCGATCCTGATGACCGACGGGCTGCCGCTGGTCAACCGCACGCCGATCCTGGACATGGACACCTGGCAGGCATTGCAGGACGAGCTGAGCCGGCGAGCCAATCCGGGCGACCGGCGACGCGAGGGAACGGCCCTGCTGCGGGGGATCGCCTATTGCGCGGTGTGCCACAACCGCATGTACACGTACGTCGCCAAGGGTCGTATCCGCTATCGGTGCATCGGCCGCCTGAAGGCCCGTCAGGCGGGCGCTGCGCTCACCTGTTACGGCGTGAGCATCGCGGGTGAGGGCATGGAGGAGCACGTCACGGCGTTGTTCCTGGAGAAGTTCGGCGCGTTCCCCGTGGTGCGCATGGTGGAGCACGTGGGTGAGGACTTCCGCCCGCAGATCCGGCAGGCCCGAGAGGCGCTGGAAGACCTGGAGAAGGACCGGTACGACCGTGGACTGTTCAAGGGCGATGAGGGCGCCGCGAGGTATGCGACTCAGTACGCCAAGCTGGAGGAGCGCTTGGCCTCGCTGAACGAGAGGCAGCGCACCGCGAAGCCTGCGGGAGTGGAGGCGATCCCGACCGGCCGGACTCACGCACAGCTCTGGAAGGACGCGGACACGGCGGGCAAGCGTGATCTGCTGCTGAACGCGGGGGCGTTCGTGGAAGTCGGCATGTCCCGGAAGGGCGGCCCGAAGCTCGACGTGTCCCGCCTCGCTGTCCACTTCGGCGAGGACGGCGAGATCCGCCGCGCGGACGCTGACGGCAAGGACGTCGAGGCGGTCATACAACGCGCCGTAGCCCGGGAGCTTGAGCTGTCCTGAGCCCGCCTGAGCGCCGTTCGCGGCCCGTCACTGGGGAAGCCCTGGTGGCGGGCCGTGCCCGCTCCCTGTCGTCGCCGTCGGCTCGCTACTCCCTCAGCGGCAGAGCGATGACGAGATGACGGTTCTCCCTACTTTTTTGATTGCACATAGAAAAATAAGAGAAAAACAGATCAAGGGCCTCATCCGTCATCCCGTCATCGTGGGCGCCCGCTTTGCTGACGCGCTCAGGACGGACGACAGCGGCAGCCTTGCGTGATGCGAAGCGCGCTCAGTCCGAGAAGGGGGCGGGGTGTCGTGTTGCCGGACGTGGCCCCAGGGAGGTACCCCCTCCCCTCTTCCCGCCAGAGCGGCAGGGAGGGAAAACTCTCACATGGCTGATCAGGGCCTTTGTGCGAGAGGGGCTGCGATTCCGCAGAGGTCAGGCATTCCACCATGCTTCGGTGGCGCAGCCCACTTCGTAGTGCCACCAGCCTTCTTCCTGCCCCCGCGTCAACAGTGCTTTGATCCCAGCGAAATCGGCGTCGGCCGGCACGCTGAAGGCCACCATCGGGAAGTCCTCGCTGAAGACCTCGCCTCCGAGCCCGAACGGCGAAAGCCGCTGATGTACTGCAAGAGGGCTGTGCCCCAGCGGGCCGGAGGGGATGGCTACGACGCGAATCGCGCAGTTGCCGGAGGCGCTGACCCGCCCAATACCCCAGTGGAGCCCGTCAGGGTCGGTCTGAAACCGCACTGTGTCGCCCTCGGACACCCCGTCCTGAAGAAAGGGGGTGTTCTGCACGCAAGCCGTGTCCGCGCTGAGCTTCGTGGCCCACAAGCCCTCAGTGTCCTGAGGGAACCATCCCTCGCGGGGAACGAACCGGAACCAGATCTTGATCTTTTCGCCCGCGCTATCCATGGCGGTCATCATGCGCCATCGGGGTGTCCCGCGCGACGCTCTACCGGGCGCTGAGCGAAGCCGAGCAGCCCAACCCGATCGGAGAGGCCGTCTTCCCCTGACGGTGGACGGTCTCTCTCGTGTTCGGATCTGAGGGGTAAGGGTGGCCAGGGGCGTGGCGGGTCCGTTCACGTACGGGTTTCGGGGCCCCGAGACGCAGCCCGGTCCCACAGTTCCTCGCCGTGTTCTGCGAATCGGTCGAACATGCCCCCGCTGTTGTGGCGGCGTAGGTGCAGGAGTGGTGAGTCATGGCCTACGAGTCGGGCGAGATGCGGTGTCACCAGGGCTTCGTCATCGAAGCGGAACACGGACAGGCTCACGTGGTTGATGGCGTCCAGTGGGGCGGAGACGCGTGCCTCAACCCCTTCGAGCGGGCCGAGCCGGTCCAGGTGCTCCAGGGTGATCCTGATGCGGGTGGAGACGGACAGGGCCACGTCCTCGATTGTCTCCCGCTGTCGGGTCACCTCGCCGTCCGGGTCGCCCACGAGGAATCGCACTCGGCACCCCGCCTCGGCCTTGCGTCGGATCGTGTCCGCGAAGTGGGGCACCTGGGTCCAGAAGAAGTAGTTCGTGTAGCCGGCGAGGAAGAGTTCCGTGCGTGCCGACTCGACGAGTTCCGTCCAGATCGTTGACGGGCACGCGGACCGGTACGGGTAGCTGTGGACCAGCTCTCGATCGGTGCCGGTCTTCACGCGTTCCTGTACAGCCTTCGGCCACAACATCTCTTCGTCCACTCCCAGCGCCCGACAGGCGTCCGCTCGGTTCCTTGCGTGTGGTGTCAGATCAGCATTGCTCAGCCATCGTTCCACCTGCTTCGCGGATACCCCCACCCGGTACGCTAACTGGCGCGTGGACATGCCTGCGCCTTCCATAGGCGGACTGAAGAGCGGCGCTCAAGTCAATCCCCTCGCCGTGGCCTTTTGGGCTTTCTTCGACCCTAGCGTCGAACGTCTCAACTGGGCGGCGTGCGGGGGGAGATACGTCCGCGAGGGTGGGTGACGCTCACGCCATGACCGAACCCACGCGATACAGCACCCCACCGGTTGAACTGCCGCTGCGACTGGACCTGGAGCCGACCCCCGTTGAAGGCTGCGCCGGCTGCGTCGAGTTGGCAGCCGTGCGGGACCGTTCTCGCGTCGTGGGTGACTGGACGACCGTGACCGACTGCAACGTCTACATGCGGCGCCACCCCGAGGGGCACTGATGGTCACCCGGGCGGACATCGGCAAGCCGGTCAGGGATGGCGTCGGGCGGGTCGGCATCCTGCGTGACGTGATCCGGGACTACGAAGACCCCGCCGAGTCACCCGGAGAGCGCCGCAAGCGCCCCACGGCGTTCTTGTGGCCCGAGGGTGGGGGGCGAGAGTGGCTTGTCCCGACCAGCGGCGTGCAGCGCGTGTGACGCCCACCAGGCGGCCCCGCTCGGTGATGGCGAGCAACGCAGCCGGACGGGGCTTTCCGCTGTGTGCCCTGGCGTGCTAGATATGTGCATCCGCCCTGATCGCTTGGACGATGAGAGGCCCATTTACGCGCGATCAGTCCTTCCCGGGCCGCTCCCGATGACGGCGGCCAATCCTCCAGTGTGGCGCATGGCGGCCGATCCTGGGCGGGGCGTGGACCCCTCCTCCGGCAGCTGTACGGCGAAGCCCCGCGTGGTGCGAGGCGACGGCCGGTCGTCCCGGAGGCGCCGCGCCCTGAGTACCCGCCGTACGCCGGATGAGTACGCGCGCGCTGGGGGCGGGACGGCGGACGCTGTGGGATGGGGACATGAACGCGAACCTCGCCCGGGACGCCCGGAGCACCTCCGCCCGCGGACCCCACCCGTCGTTCGTCGTCGCGGCGGCCGGTGACGAGCCGGACGCGCGGTGGTGGGCCGCGCCGCTCGTCGGGACGCTCGTCTCGCCCCTGGGCGCGTACGCCGTCTCCGGGACGCAGGACATGTGGGCCGCCGCGCCGTTCATGCTGGTCGGCAGCCTGGTCGTCGCCTTCGCGCTGCTCGTTCCGAGCTGGTTCCTCGCCCGGACCCGGCGGCGCCGGCGGGCCCGGGTCGTCCTCGCCGCGTTCGGTACGGGGGCCGCCGTCCTCTTCCCCTACATGGTCTCCACGGTCGGGTGGATGGTCTTCCTCGTCATGCTCCTCACCGGGAACGTCGACTCCTAGGGAGAGCTGTCCGGAGCTGTCCGGAGCCGTCCGGCCGATCAGGGCCGGACACCTGGTCGGACACTCCCTAGACCTGGTCGTCCGCCAGTTCCGCGACGCCCGTGATGCGGTGCAGGGGGTACGTGCGGACCTCGTCGGCCGTGTGGTCGTAGCCCGTCACGAAGCCGCCCTCCACGCGGACCGGGGCGATGACCCGCTGGCTCGCCGCGCCCTCCGCGTTGACGTAGCCGATCCAGACCGCCGAGCCGGTCATCGCGGCCGCCTGGACCGTGGCCAGGGTCTCGGCCGCCGACGTGCGGGGGAGGGCGCCGGCGGTCGTCGGGGTCGTGGGTTCCTTGCGGACCGCCGTCGCCGCCCGGTCGCCCGCCCGGATCGCCTTGACCGCTGCCCCGAGGAGCGTGGTGTCCGGCGTAGGCGGGCCGTCGGGGACCGGGACCGGGGCCGTACGGGCCGGAGTGCGGTACGCGTCGGCGCGGGCGATCAGGACGTCGCCCTCGACGGACTCGGCGGCCGGGGCGTAGCCCATCGACCGCAGCCCTTCGAGCAGCGACACCGGGTCCGTCTGCGCCGCGAGCACCGTCGGCGCGAGGCGGCGAAGGCCCAGGGGCGCGGACCGCCGGTCGGCCAGGATCTCGCCGAGGACGGTGTCGTCGTCGCACCGCACGTACGCGGACGCCGCCCCGACCTTCAGATGCCCGTGGCGTCTCGCGACATCGTCCACGAGGTAGGCGAGCGGCTGCGGGACGGGTGTCGTCGAGTGCTTCGAGAGGAACTCGTGCAGGTCGGTCGCCGTCTGCCCCGAGTCGAGCGCGCGCCGCACCGAGCCGGGCGTGAACCGGTAGACCGTCGCACCACCCTTCGATTCCACGTCCGCGAGGACCCCCAGCGCGTCGGCCAGGTGCCGCCGCAGCGGCCCCGGCGCCACGGCCGTCAGGTCGGCCTGGAGGAGGACGTGGTCGACGGCCTCGGGGAGCAGCGGCGCGAGCAGTGTCGCCGCCCGCGTCGCGGCCACCGAAACCTCCACCCCGCCGCCCGGCTCGGCGGGCGACGCGGCCTCGGCGAGCGGCAGGTTCAGGAGCGCGCGGGCGGGGCCGGACAGGGCGCCGCGCCCGGTGAGCCCGAGCAGCTCGGCCTCCTCCAGGGTCCACCGCGCGATCCGGGACCGCAGGCCTGCCCCACTGGCCGACGACGAGCCCTCCGCGCCCCGCAGCGGCCGCTCCCAGCGCAGCCGGGCGAGCAGCGACTCGGGGTCGGCCGCGGCGCCCGGCGGAAGGGTCGCGAGCAGAAGCAGCACCCGGTGGCGGACCTCGGGCGCGGACGAACGGTCCAGGTCAGGGCCGAGCACCGACAGGGTCCGGCCCTTCGCGTCCTGGTCGCCGACCAGACCGGACGTGCGGGTCGCGCTCAGCCACGGCGTGACGAGCCGCGCCCACCGCTCGGCGGGCGGCAGGTCCAGCCAGTCGTCGTACGCGGGCGTCGGCGCGTACCGCTCGTCGGCTTCGCCGTCCGAGGCGAGCAGCCCCGCCGCGTAACCGAGCTCCAGCCAGAAGCAGGCGATCGCCTCGGAGACGTCCAGGGCCGCGGCGATCCGCTTGAGGTCGCGTACGGCGAGGCCGCCCGCGCGAAGGACCGGCGGGCCGCCCCGGTCCCAGGACTTCAGCAGCTCCTCGATCGTCGCGAGCGCCACGTACGCCTGCCCGGCGGCGGCGCTGTCCACAACCTGTGGGCGGTATTCGCGCCGCACCACCGGCTCCGGCGGCAGCGGCTCCGGCGACCGGTGCGCCCGCCCGCCCCGCAGGTGCAGCGCCACCTCGCGCGGCAGCACCATCGTCCGCGGCGACACCGGAAGCAGCAGCCCCCGGTCGCGCAGCCAGCGCACAGGCGGCGCCGGGTTCGCCGTCACCTCTCCGTACGGCGGGCCCCACACCAGCCTGTCGAGCACGGCGAGCGCCTCCGGCGGCGCCGTGTCGAGCAGTTCGCCCATCCGCGTCCGGTCGGTGAACAGCTCCGTCAACACCGCCACCGCCGACACCGGATCGTGCGTCGACGTCAGCCCGGCCGCCGCGATGATCTCCTGTACCCGGCCCGGCGACATCCCCGACGTGGCCTCGGCGACCGTCGGCCCGAGCCCGGTCGGCGACGGGTGCTGCGCCGACGGCGCGAGCAGCTCCCGAGCGGTCCGCACGAGCCGCAGCCGCTCCTCCTCGCCCCACACGAGCGCCTGCTCGCGCAGCAGCGCGACCGCGCCCGGCAGCGCCGCCTCGATCTCCGGATCGCCCTCGTCACCGGCGAGCAGCGCCAGGAGCACGGGGTACGGCGTCGGGTCGGGCGCCACCGCGAGCGCCTCGGCCGTCTGGAGCGCGAACCGGTCGAGCCGCTCGATCGCCCGGATCACCGAACCGCGCGTACCGGCACGGGTCGCCAGCTGCGTCAGGTCGTTCGGCACGGGGCTCAGGAGGTCGGGCCGGGCGCGCAGCAGCGCGGCCAGGCCGTCGTCGCCCCGCGCGCGCAGCGCTTCCGCGAGCGTGCGCGGCGCCGCGGCGGCGCCAGTTGCTTCGGCCACGTGCGCCTCCCGGTCGAGCTCACCGATCCCCATCCGCACCACGTTAGCCCCTGCCCGCGCGCTAACGTCGGGGCGTACCGGGCGAACCGGCTGTGGAGGGGCACTGTGGGGATCGAGAGCGACCAGTTGGTCTACGACTATCTGAGCCGGGTCGGCGATCTGGCACAGCAGCGGCAGCTGCCGGCGGACGATCGCGCGCGGCTCGTGTCGACGCTGCGGAACGAGATCGACCGGCAGCGCGCCACGTACGGCGAGGAGAGCCCGGCGGCGGTACGGGGGATCCTCGGTGCGCTGGGTACGCCGGACGAGGTGGTGGAACGGGCGGAGGACGGCCCGGGCGGGACCGCGGGGGAGGGCGGGGCACCTGTGCCGTCCCCGCGCTCCGGTACGGCGAGGACCGCGAGGCCTTCCGCCAAGCCTTCTGCCAAGCCTTCTGCCAAGCCCGCGAAGCCTGCCGCGAAGTCCGTGAAGCCTTCCGCCAAGCAGTCCCCGCAGTCCCCTCCGTCCCCGTCCTCCCCGCCTTCCCCCACTTCCGAGCCGTCGTCCCGCGCCGGCGGCGGCCTGGACCCCGACTGGTGGCGTACCGACGCCACCCACGCCACCGACATCGACGTGACCGAGGGGCTCCCGGGTTTCGTCGGCGGCATCGAGCGGCCGGACCTCTTCGAGCCCCCGGCCCCCGAGGCCGACGAGGAGGAGTCCGAGGGCGAGGAGGAGGCCGCTCCGCGCCGGTGGCGCCGTCTCGCCCGCGTCGTCCTGCGGCGGAAGCCGGCCCCCGCCCCCGACCTGGAGGAGGACGAGGAGCTGGACGAGCCGGAGGCCGTCCCCGCCCGTCCCCGCCTCGCGAACCCCTTCGTCCTGCTCGCCGCGCTGCTCCTGCTCGGCGGCGCCGTCTTCGGCTCGCTCGTCGCGCTCGCCGCCGGCTGGCTCATCGCGTACGCCTCCCGCCGTCTGACACCCGGCGAGGTCAAGGGCGCCGTCCTCGTCGTCCCCGGCCTGGCCGCCGCGACGGGCGTGGTCTGGCTGTGGGGCCGCGTCGAGGGCCGCTGGGGCGAGGCCGTGGCCCCCGGCGGCCCCGCGATGAGCGCGGCGATCGCCGAGACCTGGCCCTGGGTCCTGCGGGGCGCGGCGGTCGCCTCGGCGCTGTTCCTCCTCTGGCGCTCCCGCAAGCACTGACCCGGCTCTACGCGCCGGTCTCCGCGTGCCACGGCGCCCCCGGCACCACCAGCGGCGAGCCCGTGACCGGGTCCGGGACGACGACCGCCTCCAGGCCGAAGACGTCCCGTACGAGCTCCGCCGTCACGACCTCCTCCGGCGGGCCCTCCGCGACCACGCACCCGGCCTTCATGGCGACGAGGTGGTCGGCGTACCGGGCGGCCTGGTTGAGATCGTGCAGGACGAGGACGACGGTCCGGGCGCGCAGCCGGTTGAGGCGGCGCACCAGGTCGAGGACCTCCACCTGGTGGGAGATGTCCAGATAGGTGGTGGGCTCGTCGAGGAGGAGCAGGTCGGTCTCCTGGGCGAGCGCCATCGCGATCCAGACGCGCTGGCGCTGGCCGCCCGAGAGCGCGTCGACGGACCGGTCGGCGAGCGCGGTCACGTCCGTACGCGCCATGGCGTCCGTGACGGCCCGCTCGTCCTCCTCCGACCACTGCTTCCACCAGGCCTGGTGGGGCTGGCGGCCCCGGGAGACGAGGTCGGCGACGGTGATCGCCTCCGGCGCGACGGGCGTCTGGGGAAGGAGCCCGATGGAGCGGGCGATGCGCTTCGTGGGGAGCTTGGCCAGCTCCTCGCCGTCGAGGAGGACGGCTCCGCCGGCCGGCTTGAGGAGCCGCCCGAGCGCCCGGAGGGTGGTGGACTTGCCGCAGGCGTTGGGGCCGACGATCACGGTCACCTTGCCGTCGGGGATCGCGAGGTCGAGGTCGTGCACGACGGTGCGGTCCTCGTAGGCGAGCGTCAGCCCGCGAGCGGCCAGCCTGCTCGCGCCCGCACCCGCGCCCGTCCCGGTGCCCGCGCCCGTACCCCGGTCCACACCCCTGCCGGCACTCTCGCTCGTGCTGCTCGTGCTCGTCATGCCTTGCCTTCCGTTCGGCTCCGGACGATGAGCCAGATCAGGTACGGGGCGCCGACCGCCGCCGTGAGGACACCCACGGGCAGTTCGACGGGGGAGAGGAGCCGCCTGGCGAGCAGGTCGGCGACGACCACGACGACGGCGCCCGTGAGCGCGGAGCAGAGCAGCGGGATCTGCGCGGTCCGCGTCATGCGGCGGGCGATCTGCGGGGCCAGCAGGGCCACGAAGTCGACCGGTCCGGCGACGCCCGTCGCGACGGACGCGAGGACGACACCGACGGCGACGAGCCCGAGGCGGACCCGACCGAGCCGGACGCCGAGCGCGGTCGCCGTGTCGTCGTCGAGGGAGACCGTCCGCTGGGCGCGGGCGGCCCACAGCACGGCGGGCAGCATCAGGAGCAGCGTCCACCGGATCGGCGCGGACTCGTCCCAGCCCCGCCCGTTGAGGGAGCCGGTCATCCAGACCTGGGCCTGCTGGGCGACGAGGTAGTCGCCCTTCGTCATGAAGAGGGTGATGAGGGACCGCAGCGCGATCGCGAAGCCGATGCCGATGAGCACGAAGCGGGTCGCGTGCAGCCCGCCGCGCCAGGCGAACACGTACACGAGCCCGGCGGCGAGGATCCCGCCCGCGATCGACACGTACGGCAGCACGCCGTACGAGGCGAGGCCGAAGGTCATCGCGGCGACGGTGACCGCCCCCGCGCCCTGGCTGATGCCGATGATGTCGGGGCTGGCGAGCGGGTTGCGGGCGACGGTCTGGATGAGCGCGCCCGCGATCCCGAAGGCGGCGCCGACGGCGAGGGCAACGACGAGCCGGGGCTCGCGCAGCTCCGCCACGACGAAGGCGGAAGGCGACGGCTGCCCGAGGAGGATCCGTACGACCTCCGAGGGGCCGACGAACCGCTCGCCGACGCAGAGGTACGCGACGGAGGCGGCGGCCAGCAGCAGGAGGAGCCCGGTGGCGACGAGCGCCGAACGCCGGTGGACGAGCAACGACCCCCGCCCGGCGCGCACGAGCCCGTACCCGGCGGGCCTCACCAGGGAGGCCGTCATGCCGGCACCGCCTTCCGCCGCACCAGGGTGACCAGGAACGGCACCCCGATCAGCGCGGTCATCACCCCGGCGGGCACCTCGCCCGGCGGGAACACGATCCGCCCGGCGACATCCGCGACGAGCAGCATCACCGGCCCGATCAGCGCGGCCATCGGCAGCACCCAGCGGTGGTCGGAGCCGACGACGGCCCGCGCGATGTGCGGGACGGCGAGGCCGACGAAGGCGACGGGCCCGGCGGCGGCCACAGCGGCGCCCGTCAGGACGGTCGCGCCGAGACCGCCGACGATCCGCACGGTCGCGACCCGCTGCCCGAGGCCCTTGGCCACGTCCTCGCCGAGCGCGAGCGCGTCGAGGCCGCGCGCCACGGAGAGTACGAGGACCGCGCCGATCAGCAGGAAGGGCCAGATCTGGCCGACGATCGCGGCGTCGCGCCCGTCGAGCGAGCCGATCTGCCAGAACCGGAACTCGTCGAGCGCCGAGGCCCGCGTCGTGAGGACGCCGGTGGTGACGGAGAGCAGCAGCGCGTTGATCGCGGCCCCGCCGAGCGCCAGTTTCACGGGCGTCGCCCCGCCGCGCCCGCCGGAGGCGATCGCGTAGACGGCGACCGAGGCGAGCGCGGCGCCGACGAAGGCGAACCACACGTACCCGCTGAGGTCGTGCACGCCGAAGAAGGCGATGGCGAGGACGACGGCCACCGACGAGCCCTGGCTGATGCCGAGGATGCCGGGGTCGGCGATCGGGTTGCGGGTGATGCCCTGGAGCGCGGTGCCGGCGAGGGCGAGCGCGACGCCGACCATCAGCCCGATGAGGGTGCGGGGGACGCGGAGCTGCCGTACGACCTCGGCGTCGTCGCCCGTACCGCCGTGCAGCAGGGCGTCGAGGACGGTCGAGGGGGCGATGGCGCGGGCGCCCACGGCGAGGCTGAGGAGGACGGCGAGCAGCAGGGCGACGACAGCCGCCGAGGTCGCGAGGACCCGTCTGGAGGGAAAAGCGGCTGGCATGGGGACCCATCGGCGGAAGAGCGGGGGCGCGAGGTTCGATACGGGAGCTGGGAGGTTCGGTAAGGCAGGCCTCAGTGTAAGCAGCACCGATTATTCGAACACCCGGGCCCGGAGGTACCCGAGAATGGCCCCATGACGACGACCGAGAAGCCTTCGCAGCAGCAGCAGCAGCAGCAGCCGTCGACGCCCCCGGCCCCGCTCACCGTCGGCTTCGACCTCGACCTGACGCTGATCGACAGCCGCCCCGGCATCAAGGCGGCCTGGGAGGCCTTCTCCGCGGAGACCGGCGCCGAGATCGACGCCGACCTGGTCGTCACCCGCCTCGGCCCGCCCCTCGAACACGAGATGGCGCACTGGTTCCCCGAGGAGCTGGTCACGGAGATGGTGGCCCGCTACCGCGCGCTCTACCCGGCGTACGCGATCGAGCCCTCGCCGCCGATGCCGGGTGCCCGGGACGCGATCCAGGCCGTACGGGACGCGGGCGGCCGCACGATCGTCGTCACCGCCAAGAACGGCCCGCACGCCGAGCTGCACCTCACGCACCTCGGCATCGAGCCGGACGCCGTCGTGGGCGGCCTCTGGGCCGAGGGCAAGGCCGAGGCCCTGCGCGCCCACGGCGCCCAGGTGTACGTCGGCGACCACGTCGGGGACGTCCGCGGCGCGAACACGGCCGGCGCCGTCGCGGTGGCCGTGGCGACCGGCCCCTGCGCCCCCGAGGAGCTGCGCGCGGCCGGCGCGGACGTGGTCCTCACGGACCTGACGGACTTCCGCGAGTGGCTGGAGGCCTACCGCGCCTGAACCGGCGTGGCCGCACCCTCCCGGGCCTGCCGCCGCTGGGCCGCGATCGACCGCAGCACCCCGGCGGCGGCGACGGCGAATCCGACGCCCATGAGCATGGAGACGGTGTACGCGACGGTGGGGAACGGCTCGGTCCCGAGGAACAGCGGAGCCACCGTGACCAGCGTCGCCACCGCCCCGACCCCGAAGAGAACGACACCGACCTTGACGAGGCCGTCACCCGGGGCGCTGTCGTTCACCGGTACGGCGGGGGATTCAGTACGCATCCGGCCAGGGTAGTTCCCGGGCCGGAGGAACAATCCGGCAGCGTCTTGGCGGCGCCTCCGGAGGCCCGACCTGTCAAAGGGTTTGTCGTGCGTCCGGGGGTAATCCCCTCTCGGGGGGTCCCGTGCGTGTGCTGTGATGTGCGTGCCTTCTCGCCCCCGGCGAGCCGCGATCGATCCCGGCCACGACTGCCGGCCGGGATGGGTGGAGCTGCTTGACGGGGGGTACAGAGCTGGGGAGGCTTCGAGCGACGGCAGGCACGAGCAAGCGCTGGACGGCCTGACCTGCGACGACAGTGTTTCGGCTGACTGGTGGAATGGGGTGCGTGCTTTGCCTACCGGCAAGGTCAAATGGTTCAACAGTGAGAAGGGCTTCGGCTTTCTCTCCCGCGACGACGGCGGCGACGTCTTCGTGCACTCGTCGGTGCTCCCTGCCGGAGTCGACGCACTGAAGCCAGGCCAGCGGGTCGAGTTCGGTGTCGTCGCCGGTCAGCGCGGCGACCAGGCGCTCTCCGTGACGATCCTCGACCCGACCCCGTCCGTCGCCGCCGCACAGCGCCGCAAGCCCGACGAACTGGCGTCCATCGTCCAGGACCTGACGACGCTCCTGGAGAACATCACGCCGGCGCTCGAGCGCGGCCGCTACCCGGAGAAGACCCAGGGCAAGAAGATCGCCGGCCTGCTGCGCGCGGTCGCCGACCAGCTCGACGTCTGAGCGGGTCCTCTACGGGAACGCCAGCGCGTCCGGGCCGAGGGGCGGTACGAGTCCCTCGGCCGCGGCGCGCGTGAGCAGCCCGCGGACCGCCGCGTAGCCGTGCTCGCCCAGGTCGGCCGTGAACTCGTTGACGTAGAGACCGATGTGCTGGTCGGCCACCTTCGGGTCCATCTCCTGGGCGTGCTCCAGGACGTACGGCCGGGAGGCCACCGGGTCGTCCCAGGCCATCCGTACGGACGCGCGGGCCGAATCGGCGAGCAGCCGCAGGGCCTCCTCGCCCAGGGAGCGGCGGGCGACGATCGCGCCGAGCGGGATCGGGAGCCCGGTCGTGGCCTCCCAGTGCTCGCCCATGTCGGCCAGGCAGTGGAGGCCGTACTCCTGGTAGGTGAAGCGGGCCTCGTGGATGACGAGCCCGGCGTCGACCTTGCCGTCGCGGACGGCGGGCATGATCTCGTGGAACGGCATGACGACGACGTTCCCGACGCCTCCCGGGACGCTCTCGGCCGCCCACAGCCGGAAGAGGAGGTAGGCGGTCGAGCGCTCGCTCGGCACGGCGACGGTCTTCCCCGCGAGGTCGGCCCCGCTGCCCGCCTCCCTGGTGAGGACGAGGGGCCCGCAGCCCCGGCCGAGGGCGCCGCCGCAGGGCAGCAGCGCGTACTCGTCGAGGATCCACGGCAGGACGGCGTACGAGACCTTCAGGACGTCGTGGTCGTCGGCGCCGCCCTCCGCCCAGCCGTTGGTGACGTCGATGTCGGCGAAGGTCACGTCGAGCCGGGGGGCGCCCGGGACGCGGCCGTGGGCCCAGGCGTCGAAGACGAAGGTGTCGTTCGGGCAGGGCGAGTAGGCGATCTTCAGCTTCACTTCGCCTCCAGGGAGAACGGGGAGAGAGCGGGGCCCAGCAGGGCGAACGCCTGCCGGAGGGAGTCCAGGGCCTCGCCGATGCGCCAGGCGGCGCGGTCGCGGGGGCCGACGGCGTTCGACACGGCCCGGATCTCGACGACGGGCACGCCGTACGCGGCGGCGGCCTCGGCGACGCCGAAGCCCTCCATCGCCTCGGCCGCGGCCGTCGGATGGCGCGCGGCCAGCTCGGCGGCGCGTCCCGCGGTGCCGGTGACGGTGGAGACGGTGAGGACGGGCGCGACGGTGTGCGGCCGGGCGCCGGCGCGCAGCGCGGCGGCGAGGGGGCCGGTGAGGGAGCGCGGTACGGGGTGCGTGGACCGCCCGAAGCCGAGCTCCTCGACGGCGAGGTAGCCGTCGGGGGTCTCCGCGCCGAGGTCGGCGGCGACGATCGCCTCGGAGACGACGACGGTGCCGATCGGGGCGTGGGGTGCGAATCCGCCGGCGATTCCGGCGGAGACGACGAGGTCGTACGGGGAGCCCTCACCCGCCGGAGACGCGGAGGCGTGGGCGGGGGCGGAGGCGTGGGCCAGTGCCGTAGCCGTCGCGGCGGCCACGGCAGCCGGGCCGACCCCGCCGACGAGGAGATCGACTCCGTCGGCGTGGCGGCGCAGGGTGAGACCGCCCGGGAGCGTCAGGGGCTCCCAGGAGGTCCCCGGAGCTGTGGCTGGGGCTGAGTCCAGCCCCGTGCCCGGAGCCGTGCCCGGAAACGCGTCCGGGGCGTCAGGACCGAGGCCGGCGGCGACGGAGTCCGCCTCCGCCGCCACGGCCGTCACGATCAGGATCCGGTGGACCGTCCGATGGACCACCGGCGGGTCAGGATTCCTTCTTCAGCTGGAAGTGCCAGATACCGGTCAGCTTCTTGCCGGTGTTCTCGACGATGGTCACCTGGGTCTTGTCGGTGGCCTCGCCGGTCTGGCTGGAGAAGAAGGCGCTGGCCGGAATGGTCCGGTAGGTCTTCTTGTACGGCTCGGGCTCGGCCTGCTGGCCGCCGAGGAAGATCGTCCAGCCGTTGTCCGCGATCTCGGGGTCGACCCCGAAGCGGATCTTGTCGTCCATCGCCACGGTGATGGACTTCTCGGCCTTCTTGTTGAGGCACTGCTGGATCTGCGACTCCTTGATGGCGTCGCCGTCGTTGTAGCAGGCGGCCTCGGAGTGGATCGAGTCGGACCCGACCGTGACAGTCGCGATCGGAGTCGGCTTGTCGCAGGCGGTGAGTACGAGGAGCCCGGCGGAGACGGCCCCGAGGGCTACGGCGGCCCGGCGGCGCGAGCCGGAGAAGAACGCAACGGTCATGAGCCGAAGGCTATCGGGCCGCCGCGCCCGCGCCACGCCGGGGTACGGCGTGCCGCCGCTCGGTGACCTCGGGAGACCTCCCCGCCGTGCTCGTATTACGCCACCCGTGCCTGGGGACGGCCCTGCGGCCCCGGTGGGCCGCCCGGGCGGCGGCGGGCCGCCGCGAGCAGCCCACGGACGGAGAGCAGCGCGCCGAGGGCCAGGATCCCGGCCGCCACGGCCATGCCGAGCCGGCCGTTCAGCGGCAGCGCGATGCCGATCGCGCCGCCCACCACCCACGCCATCTGCAACGCCGTCTCCGACCGCGCGAACGCCGACGTCCGCACCACCTCCGGCACGTCCCGCTGGATCAGCGCGTCGAGCGACAGCTTCGACAGGGCCTGCGTGAGGCCCGCGACGGCCCCGAGGACGGCGACCATCGCGCCGCCGAAGAAGATGGCCGCGCAGATCGCCGTACCGCACACGACGGTGATCATCGTGGCGATGATCACCTCGGGCCCGTGCCCCCGGTCCCGGAGCAGCGAGCCGACCGCCGTGCCGCACGCGTTCCCCACGCCCGCCGCCACACCCACGATGCCCAGGGAGACGGCGGCGCTCTGCCCGGAGAGCGGATGCTCGCGCAGCAGGAACGCCAGGAAGAAGATCAGGAAACCCGACAGCATGCGGCTCGCCGCGTTCGCCTCCAGGCCGTGCAGGACCGAAGGACCGACCGTCCGGAGGCTCGGCTTCCGCTCGCCGTGCGTCAGCAGGTGCGCCCGCCGCTCGCCCTTCGCCGAGTCCACCTTGGGCGGCATCCGCAGCGCCCAGAACGCCCCGAGCAGGAACAGCGCGCACGCCCCGTACAGCGGATACCGGGGCCCGATCTGCTGCAGCCCCACCCCGACGGGCGCGGCGATGCCGGTGGCGAGCAGCCCGGCGAGGGTGACCCGGGAGTTCGCCTTCACGAGCGAGAACTTCGGTGGGAGCAGGCGCGGGACGACCGCGCTGCGCACCACCCCGTACGCCTTCGAGGCCACCAGTACCCCCAGCGCCGCCGGGTACAGCTCCAGGCCGCCGGTGGCGACCGCGCCCGACATCAGGATCGCCAGGACCGCGCGGGTCAGCATCGCGCCGGCCATCGCCGCGCGCCTGCCGTGCGGGATGCGGTCCAGGAGCGGGCCGATCACGGGGGCCAGGAGGACGAAGGGGGCCATGGTGACGGCGAGGTAGAGCGCGACGCGGCCGCGGGCCTCGTCGGTGGGCACGGAGAAGAAGACGGTGGAGGCGAGAGCGACGGTGATCATGACGTCGCCGGCGCCGTTCACGGCGTGCAGCTCGATCAGCTTCCCGAGCCCCGACTCGCCCGCGCCATGGGCGTGGGTGGCCTTACGGATGCCTTTCGCGGTCCCGGTGAAGGGCAGGTGCAGGGCGCGACCGACCTTCCGGCCCGCTCGGCTGAGCGGTCCGGCATGATCTTCGGATCGTGCGGGAGACCGTGCGGCTGCCACTCCGTCATAGTGCCCCACCGGCGAGCCGGACGAACCGTGGCGCGGCGAACGGAGGGGGTCCGGCAGCGGTACGGCGGCGGTACTTGAGCCGGTTGCGAGCCTGTATGGAGCCTGTTCCGGCGCGGTCGCCGAGCCGGAAAACGCCCCGGCGAGCCGGAAAACGACCCGGCGAGCCGGAGATCGGCCCGCTCGCGAGACGGGTCTGGACCGGTCCGTATCGGCCCGGGAACCGGTCCCCCCAAGCCCCCGGACCGTCCGGGATCCGGGCCACTTGAGGCGGGCAGGTGGGCGGAGGCCCGCGAACGGGGTAGCGTGCGTAGCGCGTCACCGGCGGAAGTTCTCGGCCGCGCGCCTCTTCGGCATCCCGCAGAATGGATGGCGATAGGTGTGCCCGAGACATGCGAGACAAGTCGGGTGCGCGGACGTCGATGCGGCCCCCTGGTCCGCTCCGCCCGCCGCCCGTGGCTTCGCTCCCGCCCCTCGGCCGGCGCACCCGTGAGACGGCGTAGGAGAGAAGCGAGACCTGTGAGTGCTGCGACGACGCGAAGCGGTACCCCGCGTACCCCGCGAGCCACGCGTACCCCCGACCGCCTGTGCGTCGAGGCGGTAGACCTCGCCCGGGAGGCCGCCGAGGAGGCGGCCGCGCCCGGCATCGTGGGCGCGCACATCGAGGTCGTCGCGGAGGGCGACCGGGTCGTCACGCACTTCTTCGAGTGCGAGGAGCCCGGCTACCGCGGCTGGCGCTGGGCGGTGACCGTCACCCGCGCCTCCCGCGCCAAGAACATCACCCTTGACGAAACCGTCCTGCTGCCAGGCGCCGACGCCCTCCTCGCGCCCGAGTGGGTGCCGTGGAGCGAGCGCCTCCGCCCCGGCGACATGGGCCCCGGCGACCTGCTGCCCACCGAGCAGGACGACCTGCGCCTGGAGCCCGGCTACTCGGGCGAGGACGCGCCGCCACCGAACTCGGCGGTCTCGGAGGAGCTGGCGGACCACCTCGACGCCGAGGACGCCGAGATCGTCTCCCGTACCCCCGCGCGGGGCACGATCGCCTCGGTCGCCGAGGAGCTCGGCATGCGCCGGGCCCGGGTCCTCTCCCGGTACGGCCTGCACGTGGCCGCGGACCGCTGGGACGAGAACTTCGGCGCGAAGACCCCGATGGCCCAGGCGGCACCCGCGTCCTGCGAGTCCTGTGCGTTCCTGGTACCGCTCGCCGGCTCGCTGAAGCAGGCCTTCGGCGTCTGCGCCAACGAGTTCTCCCCGGCCGACGGCCGCGTCGTCTCCCTCGCGTACGGCTGCGGGGGCCACTCGGAGGCCGCGGTCATGCCGAAGCCGCCGCGCCCGGCGCTCCCGGTCCTCGACTCGATGGCCGCGGACGACTTCCCGCTCCGCCCGGCCAAGGACTCCGGCTCGACGATGGAACCCGACGACTTCTCCGAGGATCTGGGCCACTCGTAACGGCGCTCGTGGGGCCGCGCGTGAGGCACTCGTGACGCCTGTCGCGAGCCCCGCGTAACGGCGCTCGTAAGGCCACTCGTCACGACTCCCCGGGACGTGCTTCCGCGCGCCCCGGGGCGGGGTCGTGCCCCGGCGGCCGGGGCGGGGCGGAGCGCGGTACCTTTCGGGCCCCGGGCCTTCGGGTCCGGCAGCGCCACCCCCCGATCAGTACGTGATCACCACCCCGATCGGCCCCCGATCACCGCCCCGCAGAGTGGAGTCAGACGTGAGCGTCAGCGTCCGGACGACGACCGACGGAACCGATCCCTTCGGCACCGCACGGCTGCGGCGGGGAGTGCTCGACGCCTGGGGCGCCTCGCCCGCCCGGTTCCGGGAGGACGCCAACGCCGAGGAGGACCTCGCGCTCGGCGGCTACCGCGACCGGCTCGTCGTGGAGCTCGCCCAGAACGCCGCCGACGCCGCCCACCGCGCCGGCGTCACCGGCCGCCTCCGCCTCACCCTGCACCCCGCGGACGACGAGAGCCCCGCGATGCTCGCCGCCGCCAACACCGGTGCCCCGCTGGACGCCACCGGCGCCGAGTCGCTGTCCACGCTCCGCGCCTCCGCCAAGCGCGAGCAGGGCCCCGGTGCCGTCGGCCGCTTCGGTGTCGGCTTCGCCGCCGTCCTCGCCGTGACCGACGAGCCCGCCGTCCTCGGCCGGCACGGCGGCGTCCGCTGGTCCCTCGCGGAGGCCCGTGAACTCGCCGCCGAGTCCGCCCGGTACAGCCCGGGCCTCGGCGACGAACTGCGCCGCCGGGACGGCCACGTACCCCTCCTGCGTCTCCCGCTGCCCGCCGAGGGCACCGCGCCCGACGGCTACGACACGGTCGTCGTCCTCCCGCTGCGCGACGCCGCCGCCCGCGACCTGGCCGAGCGCCTCCTCGCGTCGGTCGACGACGCGCTGCTCCTCACGCTCCCCGGCCTCGCGGAGATCGTCGTGGAGACCGCGGAAGGCGTACGCACCCTCCGCCGGTCCGAGGACGACGGCTACATCCGTATCGACGACACGGCGACCGGCACCCACCGCTGGCGGACCGTCTCCCACACCGGGCCCATCGACGCCGAACTCCTCAAGGACCGGCCGGTGGAGGAGCGCCTCCGCCCCCACTGGTCCGTCACCTGGGCCGTACCCGTGGACGCGGAGGGCGCCCCGCGCCACCCCCGTACCGAACCCGTCGTGCACGCCCCGACGCCCACCGACGAGCCCCTCGGCATCCCCGCGCTGCTCATCGCCTCCCTGCCGCTGGACACCGCGCGGCGCCACCCGGCGCCCGGCCCGCTCACCGACTTCCTGGTGCAGCGCGCGGCCGACGCTTACGCCGAACTCCTCGCCGACTGGCACCCGGTGACCACCGCGACCCTCGACCTCGTCCCCGGCCCGCTCGGCAAGGGGCCGCTCGACGGGGCGCTGCGCGAGGCGATCCTCGACCGGCTGCCGAGGGTCGCGTTCCTGGCACCGGCGTCCCCCTCCGAAGAGCTCCCCGCGCTCCGCCCGATCGAGGCGGAGGCGGTGGAAGGCGCGGGCGCCGAGACGGTCGACGTCCTCGCCGAGGTCTTCCCGACGCTCCTCCCGGCGGGCCTGGAGCGGCGCCCCGAGCTCCGTACGCTCGGGGTGGGCCGGGTGCCGCTGACGGAGGCGATCGACCGGCTGGCCGGCGTGGACCGGGCCCCTACGTGGTGGTGGCGGCTCTACGACTCCCTCGCGGGTGTCGACCCGGACCGGCTGACAGGCCTCCCGGTGCCACTGGCGAACGACGCCGACGCCGACGAGGACGTCCGGATCCGGACGACGATCGGCCCCCGCCAGGTCCTCCTCCCGCAGGAGCGGACCCCGGCCGAACTGACCCGCCTCGGCCTGAAGGTGGCGCACCCGGAGGCGGCGCACCCGCTCCTGGAGAAGCTGGGCGCCCTGCCGGCCACGCCCCGCGCGGTCCTGACGACCCCGCAGGTGCGGGCGGCGGTCGCGGCCTCCCTCGACGCGGGGGAGATCTGGGACGAGGACGCGGACACCCTGGACGCGGAGGACCTGGCGGAGACGGTCCTCGCACTGGTCAGGGACGCGGAACTCGACCCGGGCGAGGAGCCGTGGCTCGGCGCGCTGGCCCTCCCGGACGAGGACGGCGAACTCTCCCCGGCGGGCGAACTGGTCCTGCCGGGCTCCCCCTTCGCGGCAGTCATGCGCGAGGACGAACTGGCGTACGTGGAGGCGGACCTGGCGTCCCGCTGGGGCGAACAGCCCTTGGCGGCCTGCGGAGTCCTGGTGAATTTCACCCTGATCCGCGCGACGGACCTGGTGCTCGACCCGGACGAGGTGGAGCCCAGGGAGGGCGACTACCCGGAGCCGGACGACGCCGGGCTGCTCGACGCGGTCGACGTGTGGTGCGAGGACGTCCTGGACCGCCTGCCGGAGTCGCCGGTGCCGCCGGTGGCGACGGAGATCGTGGCGGTACGGGACCTGGACCTGGTCGACGACGAGGCCTGGCCGCAGGCGCTGGCACTCCTGGCGCAGCCCCCACTCCGCGACGCCCTCACCCAACCCGTACGCATCCTCCTCCCGGACGGCACGACGGAGACGGTCCGTTCGTACACGGCGTGGTGGCTCAGGGACCACCCGGTCCTGGACGGCCGTCGCCCGGCGGGCCTGCGAGCCGAGGGCTCGGACCCGCTGCTGATCGGCCTGTACGACTCCGCCGACGCGACCGGCTTCGACGACGAGCAGGTCCTGCGGGCGCTGGGCGTCCGCACGTCGGTGGGGGCGCTCCTGGAGGAACCGGGCGGCGCGGCGGAACTGCTCGCCCGCCTGGCGGACCCGACCCGCGAGGTCACGGCGCCCCAACTGCACGCGCTCTACACGGCGCTGGCGGACCTGGACCCGGACCAGGTCACGCTCCCGGACGAGCTGCGGGCGGTGGTGGACGGGGAACTGGTGGTGGTGGACGCGGCGGAAGCGCTCGTGGCGGACGCCCCGGACCTGCTTCCCCTCACCGGGGACACCCCTCTGCTCCCGGTCGCGCCGTCCCGCGCAGCGGACCTGGCGGAACTGCTGCAGGTCCGCCGCCTGAGCGAGACGTTCGAGGCGGAGGTGACGACGGTGGGCGAGGAACACGAGGTCCCGCCCTCGGTCCACGCCCTCCTGGGCCCGGCGACCCCGGCCACCTACATCGAACACGAGGAACTCCGCGCGGCGGGCGTGGAACTGGACTGGCGGGTGACCCCGGACGGCATCCTCCACGCCGCCACCCTGGAAGGCGTAGCGGCCGGCCTGGCCTGGTCGGCCGGCCAATGGCCCCGCCGCTTCGAGGTAGCGGCCCTCCTGGAGGACCCGTCGAGAACGACGGAACTGGCAAGGGACCGCTGGTTCGACTGAGAAGGCGCGGGGGCGGCCCCGTGGGGTGACGGCTTCCGACGGGCTTCTGGTGCGGCCGCCCTCTTTCCGAGTGTGGCGGCCTCCACCACCGCGTCAAGGGCAAGTCGGCGAAGCCGATGGCCTACGTCCACCCTTGACCCGGCGGCGGAGCCCGCTGTTCGCACTCGGAGGGCGACCGGGGGCCGGGGCCCCCCGGGGCCCCCCCCCCCCCGCCCCCCCCCCCCCCCGGGGGCCCCCGAGGGGCGGCAAAGGGAAAGTGCGGGGGCCGGGGTGT
>NZ_JBSGTX010000003.1:0-55553 GCF_053607625.1 Streptomyces sp. NPDC055103 | reverse complement strand
ACCCTGCTTTTGTGGTGGGCCGCGTCTTTTGTTTATAAGACACCGCCCTTGCCCCGGGGGGGGCGCCCGCTTTCCGCACTGGGGGGGCGCCGGGGGGCGGGGCCCCCGGGGGCCCCCGGCCCCCAGGACCCGCCCAGCAGCCGGGTGCCCTCGTCGGCTCTCGATCTGAAAGGTCCGGCGCGCGGGTTGTTCAGTTCGGCCAGGTGATGGTCTGGGCGTCCGGGGTGACGGTGATCCGAAAGCGTTCGAGGTCCGGTGATCCGGCCCGTCGCCAGCGGGCCATGTGGTCTTCGACGTGGTCCCAGAGGCGGTCCGGGCCGCCCTGGCGGACGATCCAACGCCCGCCGAGGCGGTGGAGGGAGGCCCACGACCCGGAATCGACGTCGAGGAGTACGGGGTGTGCCTCGCCGCCGTCGAGAGAGAGCCGGAGGAGCTGAGTGCGAGGCGCGGCGAGCTGGGCGACGAACCGGGCGGTCCAGTCGTCCAGGGCATCCGCGCCGATGACGGCCTCCCGCTCCTCGCCTGAGCCTAGGTCCGGCAGCACCCCCAAGGGCGGTGGTAGGTGGGGGCGGGCGAGCATGAAGGAGATCCGGCCGCCCAGGAACCTGCCGTGGGCGACGCCGGCCTCGACCGTGAGACGGGCGAGTTCGGAGGAGTACATCCATCCGCACACCGTGGCGAGGATCCGGCCGCCGGGCCTGGCCTGGGCGAGCCAGGGCGGCGGGACGTCGAGGACGCCGCAGGTGGCCACGATCCGGTCGTACGGGCCGCCCTCCGGGTCCCCGACGAGGCCGTCCCCGACGACGAGCCGGGGCAGGTGCCCGGTGGCGCCGACGGCGGCGCGAGCCCGGGTGGACACGTCCGGGTCGACCTCGATCGAGGTCACGAGGTCGTCGCCGAGGCGGTGGCAGAGGAGGGCGGTGGAGTAGCCCGAACCGGTGCCGATCTCCAGGACGCGCATGCCGTCGTCCACCTGGAGGTCTTCGAGCATCCGCACGACGAGGCTAGGCATGGTGCTGGAGCTGGTCGGGGACCGGAACACGCGGCCCTGGATGTCGCCGGGGGAGAGGGTTCCGGCGACCTGGGTCACGAGCGAGTCGTCCTCGTAGGCGGCCGGGAGCCAGGCCGGGTCGTCCGGCATGACCGGCTCCCATCCGGTGGGGCCGTTGCCGTCCACCCGGCGGAAGTAGCCGCCGCGGAGGAACTCGTGCCGGGGAACGTCGAGCACGGCCCGGCGCCATTCCGGCGAGCGCAGCTGACCGCCGGCGGCGAGCCGGTCGGCCAGTGCCTCGCGCAGGATCTCGTCGTCGCTCACGCGGTCTTCCGTTCCAGGAGGTCGGCCATGGCCGCGACCATGGGCAGTCCGGTCTCCGGTTCCATCCATGCCCACTGGCCGGACGGGTTGCATTCGAGGAACCACCATGTCCCCGCCCGGTCCACGGCGAAGTCGAACGCGCCGAAGACCAGCCCGAAGTGATCCAGGTACCGGTACAGAGCGTCGGTGATCCCGGGTGGTGGTTCGACGACGGTGTAGCTGAGCCGGTCGTAGTCCGTTCGCCAGTCGAGGAGCCCGGAGTCGATTCGTACGCTGAACACCTGCCGCCCGATGACGGTCACGCGGGCGTCGCCGACCTTGTCCACGCGGTGCTGGAACAGATGGGCCGTACCCGCCACCTGCTCGTCGATCTCGTCTGCGGCCACCTCGCCCACCTCGACCGTGCAGGAGGCGCCGTCGATCCGGTAGAGGGGCGTCGACAGCGGTTTGTAGATGACGGGCCCGTGGGTCCTGGCGAACGAGCGGGCGGCATCAGGGTCCGAGGTCACGAGGGTCGGGGGGATTGAGAAGCCGCACCGGGCGGCGGCGGCGAGGCCGGAGGGCTTGAACTCGGCGTCCCCGATGCGGTGGGGGTGGTTGACGTACAGGCAACCAGGGAGCGAGGCGAGGACGCCGCCGAGGCCGTAGCGGGCCTGCGTGACGGCGAAGCGGGCGTTCTGCTCGTCGAGGTGGGTGAAGGTGAAGCCGGACGGCCGTCGGTAGTACAGCGACCGAACGCGGGACAGGTCGGCGGTTCTGGTGGGCGTGGACAGTGTTCCGCCGATGCCCTGAGGCGTGAACGTGGCCGCGAACGACAAGGTGGCGGGGAAGTCCCCGGAGTCGAGCCGCACGACCGGGACGCCCCGGTCGTGCAGTTCGCTGATCACCAGGTCGGACGTGGGGTCGTCGATCACGGTGACGACCAGTACCGGGCCGACGGGGGTCACTGGTCGGAGTCGTTCCCGGTGTCGCTGTCCCCGCCGCCGGAGCCGCCACCGCTGGACCCGTCGGACGGGTTGCCGGTGTTCGTACCGGGGTTGGTACCGGTACTTGTCCCATGACCAGGCATCTCCATGACCTGACCGGTGGCGCCGAAGTAACGGGCGGTCTGGCTGACCGGGTCGATCTCGGCCCGGGCGTAGGCGGGGGCCATGGCCCTGGCCGGGTACGGGGCCATGCGCTGGACGCCCCAGGGCACGGCCGTGGGGTGGCCCATGGGCAGGGCAGATCCGGTCGGAAGCCGGTCCATGTGATGGAACAAGACTCCTCCAAGGGTTGGTCGGGATGAGGGTCGGATCGGGTGTGGTGCGACTACTCGGCCGCGTGGGTCGGTGATGCGTCGCGCGGCAGAGCCGGGAGTCCGGCGGGCTGGAGGGCGGCTTGTACGTTGTCCGCCGAGGTCGTCCACTCGATGCCGGTCGTGGGTCGGATGTGGGCGACGCGCACCACGCGGCCGTCGTCGTGCAGTTCATGCGTCACCGCCGTCAGCTGTCCCTCGCCCCGGCTGGCGATGTCGCGGACGCGCGTGTGGAGCAGGGGGTGTTGTTCGTAGCCGTCGTGACCGACCGGGTTCACGTCCCCGTCCCCGTCTCCGGGAGGCGAGCGTCCGCCTCGGCCCGCCTCATGAACTTCGCCCAGCCGGCCGCCGCGCGCATCCGGAGCGCCCGACTCGGCGCACCCGGTGCCGCTTCGGGGGCGGCGTACCTCCGGCCGCTGGAACCGGGCGTTCGGCGGGGAAGGTCGGACGTGGTCATGCCGCTTCTCCTCTCGTGATGACGTGATGTTCAGTCAACTGGTCGGCACAGGGCGTGAGTACTGTTCGTTGGGCAGCGGACCGTGAAAGCCGTGAAAGTTCAGGGGGTCGCCATGGCGGCACGTACACCGAACGTCGCGTTAGCCGCTCTCTTCGAGGAGACAGGCTGGTCGAGAGGCCAGTTCGTCCGTGCCATCGCGCGGGTGGGTGCCGAGGTCGGCATCCCGTTCCGGTACGACGAATCCGCGGTGCCGCACTGGCTGGCGGGCACGCTTCCGCGGAAGCCGGTCCGGCCGCTGGTTCTGGAGGCGCTCGCGCGCAAGCTCGGCCGTCCCGTCAGCCCGTACGCCGCAGGATTCGCTCATTCGCCCGAAGGGTTCGAGGGCACGCCGGATACCGTGGCGGGACTGGCCGACCTCGGGAGTGCGGACATGGACCCATCACGCAGGAGCGTCCTCGGGGCGGGGGTCTATTCGGCCGCCGCCGTCATCCCCGGGTGGCCGGACGTGCGGGACCGGCTGGAGAAGGTGCAGGCCGACCCGCACGCGCGGATCGGGCATCCCGAGGTCGCGGCGATCGCCGCCATGACCGAGCACATCAGCGATCTCGACGACAAGTTCGGCGGCCGGATGGCCCGTCCCATGGCGGCGGCGTTCCTCGTGAACGCGATCGTCCCGGCGCTCAGGGCGACGGCCTCCGACGGTGTGAGGAACGCACTGCGATCGGCGGCCGCCGACCACTGCTATCTGACCGGGTACATGGCGATGGACGAGCGCAAGGAAGGGCTCGCCCAGCAGTACTACACCAAGGCCCTCGAACTGGCCGGTGCGGCAGGTGACCACCTGACCTACTGCACCACCCTGCGCGGGATGAGCGTGCAGGCGGTCGATCTCGGTCACGGATCCCTCGCCTCGCGCCTGGCGGATGCCGCCGCTGCCGCCTCCCCGCAGGCCGGCCCCCGCATGGTCGCGTTCCTGGCGGGACAGCAGGCCCACGCCACCGCACAGACCGGCGACCCGGTGGGGGCTCTGCTGAGGCTCAAGGAAGCCGAGAGGTCCATGGACAGGGCGGAGTCGCGGGCGAAGGCGTTCGGGTCGTACGACCCGTCCGCGCTGAACTACCACGTGGGTCAGGTCCGTTACGAACTCGGCGACGTCGCCGGATCGATCGAGTCGCTGGAGCTGGCCGACCGCCTGCGCGAGCCCGTCTACCGCCGCACGCGGGTCCGGTACAACGCGATGCTCGCGGAGCGGAAGCTGGAGGTCGGCCGCCTGGAGGAGGCCTGCGCCGACTGGGGACGTGTCCTGGACGACTATCCGCACGTGCAGTCCGGCCGCTGTGACGACCGGGTGGCAACGATGCTCTCCGCCCTCCGGCCGCACCTTGGCAACACCCATGCGCTGGAGGTCTTCGAGCGGGGCCGCTCGATGGTGCGGGGTGCGGCGCCTGGCTGATCCCTGGACTGAGCCTGAGGGCTTGTCCCGAGGCTGTCACCGGGGCGCGCTCGGCCACGCCCCGGTGCGGCGCGACGCCCTATAAGTAACGGGTAGAGAACTCCCCCAACCCGCCCCTCCCGCTCCCCAACTGGCCTGGTCACACGTTCGGGTGAAGGAGTGTCCGCTGTGCGGACGGGTGCGGTACGGTCGGCCGCAACAACGGCATATGCAACAGCTCGGCCCCCGACAGGACTGGCATCCTGGCGAGGGCCTGACCAATCAGGAAGAGAACGCTTCCCCATGGCTTGTCCGCAGTCTAACGCGGTCGCGTCCGCGTACCCCGTTCCGTTCGAGATCCCCGTCGACGCGCCCCGCTCCGGGGTGATCCGGGTGCGGTTCCGGCATACCGACCGGTTCACCATCGTCGGCAATCACCTCGCTCAGCACCCGACCCTGTCGGCCGTGGCGATCGGGCTCGGGGTGCACATCCAGTCGCTGCCCGAGGGCTCCGACGTCACCGTCAAGACCCTCACGAACCGCTTCACCGAGGGCGAGATCACCATCCGGCGCGCCCTCAACGGGCTGGTTGTGGAGGGGTACTTGGAGCGGCATCGGATGCCGCTCGGGGGTGGGCGGTTCGCCACGCGGATCGTGTCGTACGACAAGCCTGGGTGTGGGATGTCGGACCGGCTTGAGGCGGTGTCGGTGCCGGTGCCGGTGCCGGTGGAGCCTGACGTCGTGGCGGCGGAGGTCGTTCCCGAGTGCGCGCCCGATCCGGAGCCCTCCGGGCCCGCCGCCGATCTCCTCGCCCGGTTGCGGACCGTCGACTCCCGGCTGCTGCTGCCCTGGCGGGAAGTGCTGCGGCTCGCGCCCGCCGTCGAGGCGTGGTTCGACCGGGCCGCTACTCCCGCCCAGGTCATCCGTACGCTCACCGCCGCCCTCCCGCCCGCGCACGTGCCCATCCACCACCCGGGCCGGTTCCTGGAGTACCGCCTCTCCGCCCTCCGGCCGCCCGCCCTGTCCGCCGGTCCTGCGCCGTCGGCCGTGGTCGAGGGGCCCGCCCCGCTGGTGACCTGTGACGGGTGCGAACGGGCTTTTCGGAGTCGAGATCCTGAGGCCGTCTGTGGTGATTGCCGTGCGTGAGGCGGCTCCGGGCCCGTAGCCGTGCCGATTCGGCGTCGCTAGGGTGGCCCGCGTGGACAAGGGTGAACGGCTCCTTCACAGCTCGCCGTTCGGTGGTGCGGCCGCCGCGCGCCGAGACCGTGGACATGCACCTTCCCGGGAGCGCCGGCCGGTCCGGGTCCGGGGCCGGGGCTGGGTCCAAGGCCGGGGCCGACGTCGGGGCCGGTGCTCGGGCAGACGTTCCGACCGGTGCCGCGACCAGCGCCGCGAGTGACCGCCCCGCCCGGTTCCGTTCGCCTCAGCAGGAGCTGTTTCCGCACGGGCAGCGTCGTACCGCCGACTCCCTCGTCGCTACCCTCGCCACCCGCGCCGGGATGCTCGTCATGCCCGCGCCGGAGCGCGAGGCCGCGCTCGGCCGGATCCGGGCGTTCCTCGCGGGTACGCCGGAGACCGCCGACGGCGAGTTCATCCTCCCGATGCTGACCGCCGTCCTGCGCGTCCGGCGGTTGTGAGGGGGAGAGACCGGGCCGTTCTACGCCGGGAACCTCCTGCTCACCCAGCGGTACGCCACCTCCAGGAGCACCCCGCCCGTCGCCGCGATCACGACCGCCGCCCACGGCATCGTCGTGCCGACGAGTTTCAGGGCGAAGAAGTCCTGGAGCCAGGGGACGACGAGGACGAGGAGGAAGGCGCCGGCCATCGTGGCGACCAGCGTGACGCGCCACCACGTGTAGGGGCGGGCGATGATCGCCAGGACCCACATGGAGACCAGGAAGAGCGTGAGGGTCGCCGCGCTCGTCTCCGCTTCCAGGGCGCCCTCTCCGCTGTAGTGGTGGCGGGCGAGGAGGTACGTGGTGAAGGTGCACGCCGCCGCGATGACGCCGCCCGGGATCGCGTACCGCATGACCCGGCGGACGAAGTTCGGCCTCGCCCGTTCCTTGTTGGGGGCGAGGGCCAGGAAGAAGGCCGGGACGCCGATCGTCAGGGTGGAGAGGAGCGTGAGGTGGCGGGGGAGGAAGGGGTACTCGACCTGTGAGCAGACCACGAGGACGGCCAACAGGACCGAGTAGACCGTTTTGGTGAGGAAGAGGGTCGCGACCCTCGTGATGTTGCCGATGACCCGCCGGCCTTCCGCGACCACCGACGGGAGCGTCGCGAAGGAGTTGTTCAGGAGGACGATCTGGGCGACCGCCCTCGTCGCCTCCGAGCCCGAGCCCATCGAGACGCCGATGTCCGCGTCCTTGAGGGCCAGGACGTCGTTGACGCCGTCGCCCGTCATCGCGACCGTGTGGCCGTGGGACTGGAGCGCCGCCACCATGTCCCGCTTCTGCTGCGGGCTGACCCGGCCGAAGACCGCGTTCTCGTCGAGGACCTTCGCCATCTCCTCCCGGTCCGTGGGGAGTGTGCGGGCGTCCACCGTGTTCTCGGCGCCCGGCATGTCGAGCTTTCCGGCCACCGCGCCCACCGAGACCGCGTTGTCGCCCGAGATGACCTTCGTGGTGACGTGCTGGTCGGCGAAGTACGCGAGGGTGTCGGCCGCGTCGGGGCGCAGCCGCTGCTCCAGGACGACCAGGGCCGTCGGGCGGGCGTCGGCGGCGACCCCGGGGTCGCCGAGCTCGTGGGTCGTCCGCGCGAGGAGGAGGACCCGCAGGCCCTGTTCGTTGAGGTGGTCGATCTCGGTGAGGGTGGCGTCCCCGGTCGGGAGGAGGACGTCGGGGGCGCCCAGGAGCCACGTCGAGTTCTCGCCGTTGCCCTCGCTGAACGCCGCTCCGCTGTACTTGCGCGCCGAGGAGAAGGGGAGGGACTCCGTGCAGCGCCAGTTCACCGAGTCCGGGTAGGCGTCGATGATCGCCTGGAGGGAGGCGTTCGGGCGGGGGTCCGATTCGCCCAGCGCGCCGAGGACCCTGCGTACGTACTCCTCGTCCGAGCCGTTGAGCGGACGGAGCTCCGTGACGTCCATGCCGCCCTCGGTGAGCGTGCCCGTCTTGTCGAGGCAGACGACGTCGACGCGGGCGAGGCCCTCGATGGCAGGGAGCTCCTGGACGAGGCACTGTTTGCGGCCGAGGCGGATGACGCCGATCGCGAAGGCCACGGAGGTGAGGAGGACGAGGCCCTCGGGGATCATCGGGACGATGCCGCCGACCGTGCGGGCGATCGAGTTCTTGAGGTCGTTGTCCTTGACGACGAGCTGGCTGATGATCAGCCCGATCGCGGTCGGGATCATCATCCACGTCACGTACTTGAGGATCGTGGAGATGCCGCTGCGCAGCTCGGAGTGGACGAGGGTGAAGCGGGACGCCTCCTCGGCCAGCTGGGCCGCGTAGGCCTCGCGGCCGACCTTGGTGGCGGTGAACGCGCCGCCGCCGGCGACCACGAACGAGCCGGACATGACCGGGTCGCCGGGTTGTTTCACGACCGGGTCGGCCTCGCCGGTGAGGAGCGATTCGTCGATCTCCAGGCTGTCGGCCTCGGCGACGACCCCGTCGACGACGACCTTGTCGCCCGGGCCGAGCTCGATCAGGTCGCCGAGGACGATCTCGGAGGTGGAGAGCTCGGCGGCCACCCCGTCGCGGCGGACCGTCGGTTTCGCCTCGCCGATGACGGCGAGCCCGTCGAGGGTCTTCTTGGCGCGGAGTTCCTGGATGATGCCGATGCCGGTGTTGGCGATGATCACGAAGCCGAAGAGGCTGTCCTGGATCGGCGCGACGAAGAACATGATCACCCACAGCACGCCGATGATCGCGTTGAAGCGGGTGAGGACGTTCGCGCGGACGATGTCGGTGGTGGAGCGGGAGCTCCGCAGCGGTACGTCGTTGACCTCGCCGCGCGCGACCCGCTCGGCGACCTCGGCCGAGGTGAGCCCGGCCGGGCGGTGCACGACGGGCGGTTCCACCGCCCCGGTCTCGCTGCCGTCCGTGTCGATCTTCGCCCGCTGAGTCATGTTCTCGACGGTACGACCGGAATGGGGCGTTCACCTGCCGAGGAGGGCGAAGATCCGACCGGGGGAGGACGGGAATCGTCCCGTGGTGCTACGAGCCCGAGGTCGTGCCGGGGGTCGTCTCGGGGTTCGTGCCGGGGTTCGTGCCGGGGGTGTCCGTACCGGGGGTGTCCACCGTCTCCGACTCCACCGCCTCCACCGCCTCCACCGCCCGTGCCGCCGCGTGTCGCTTCAGCGCCGCGTCCCGTCCCCGTACGTACCAGATGCCGATCAGGCCGAGTCCGCCGCCGGCCAGGCAGGTCCACACCCACCAGGTCAGGTCCCGGTCGTCGAACCAGCCGTAGAAGGGGACCTGGACGAGGAACAGCGCGAACCAGAGGATCGTGCCGCCGGTGATGGTGGCGACGACGGGCCCTTCGAGGGGCTCGGGTGCCTCGTGCTTCGGTGTCCACTTCGCCATGGGCTCAGTCTAGGTGGCGAGAATTCGTATCTACGCGCGGAGATAGACGCTCGCTCGTTCATGTGTTCATACTGAAACGGTTTGCCTCTGGCGGGTTTCCTTCGTATGAACCGCCAAAAAGGACTTCTTCCGAAGAGGAACCCCATGAGCACCACGGCCACCGCCACGGCCCCGTCCCCCGAGAGTCCCGGAGCCCCGTCTTCCGGCCTCGACCGCTACTTCAAGATCTCCGAGCGCGGTTCGACCGTCGCCCGCGAGGTCCGGGGTGGCTTCGCCACCTTCTTCGCGATGGCCTACATCATCGTGCTGAACCCGATCATCCTCGGCAGCGCCAAGGACATGTACGGGCACCAGCTCGACGGCGGCCAGCTCGTCACCGCGACCGTCCTGACGGCGGCGTTCTCGACGCTCCTCATGGGCGTCATCGGCAACGTCCCGATCGCGCTCGCCGCCGGCCTCGGCGTCAACACGGTCGTCGCGCTCCAGCTCGCCCCGAAGATGTCCTGGGCGGACGCCATGGGCATGGTCGTCCTCGCCGGTGTCGTCGTGATGCTGCTCGTCGCGACCGGTCTGCGCGAGCGCGTCATGAACGCGGTCCCGGTCGGCCTGCGCAAGGGCATCGCGATCGGCATCGGTCTCTTCATCATGCTGATCGGCCTCGTCGACTCGGGCTTCGTCTCCCGCATCCCCGACGCCGCGCACACCACCGTCCCGCTCCAGCTCGGCAGCGACGGTCACCTGAACGGCTGGCCGGTCCTCGTCTTCATCCTGGGCACGCTGCTCACCCTCGCCCTGATCATCCGCAAGGTGCCGGGCGCCATCCTGATCTCGATCGTCGCCATGACGGTCGTGGCCATGGTGATCAACGCGGTCGCGACCGTCCCGTCCTGGGGTCTCACCACCCCGAAGTGGCCGGGCAACCCCGTCGCCTCGCCCGACTTCGGTCTGGTCGGCGAGGTCAGCCTCTTCGGCGGCTTCGAGAAGGTCGGTCTCCTGACCGGCATCCTCTTCGTCTTCACCGTGCTGCTGTCCTGCTTCTTCGACGCGATGGGCACGATCCTGGGCGTCGGCGACGAGGCCAAGCTGATCGACAAGGACGGCAACTTCCCGGGCATCAACAAGGTCCTGCTCGTGGACGGCCTCGCGGTCGCGGCCGGCGGCGGCACCTCCTCCTCGGCCAACACCTGCTTCGTGGAGTCCACGGCCGGTGTCGGCGAGGGCGCGCGCACCGGCCTCGCCTCGGTGGTGACCGGCGGTCTCTTCGCGGTCGCGCTGTTCCTCACGCCGCTGGCGACGATGGTCCCGTCGCAGGCGGCCACGCCCGCGCTGCTCGCGGTCGGCTTCCTGATCATGGCCGGCTCGATCAAGGACATCGACTGGAGCGACTTCACCATCGCGGTGCCGGCGTTCCTGGCCATGCTGATGATGCCGTTCACGTACTCGATCACGAACGGCATCGGCATCGGCTTCATCGCGTTCAGCGTGCTGCGGCTCGCGACCGGCCGGGGCCGTGAGGTCCCGGCGGCCATGTACGTCGTGTCGGCGGTCTTCGTCTTCTACTACGCGATGCCGGCGCTCGGCCTCACGTGATCGTCGGGCGAAGGCGCGGCTGATGCCGCCCCCGACGCCGTCTCCGACCCGTAGAACCTCTCCGTCTCGTCGACGGCGGTCTTGAACCGCTCGTCGAAATCCTCCCGAATGAGCGTCCGGACGACATAGTCCTGGACGCTCATTCCTCTTTTCGCGGCGTGACTCCTGAGCCGGTCGAGCAGCTCACCGTCGATGCGCAGGCTGAGCACTGTCGATCCCATGTCGTTCAGGGTCGGGGCACACGGCGGCTCTTTGCGTCACTTTCCGGATCCGACTCACTCATTTGGGTGATACATGGATGCCGAAGCGTGACCCCCGTGACCCGCCTGTCCCCCTATGGCGTGATCCACACGCGCTGTGGCGTGATCCCCGCGTGTGATCCCCGCGACGTCGGCGCATTCCGGTTGGTATTTAGGAAGAGTAATGAGTTAGGCTAACGAACATGCCTGACCTGTCCCACGGCACCGCCGACGACGCCGCGGCCGTGAACGCGCTCCGCTCCTCCGTCATGCGACTGAGCCGACGCCTCAAGCGCCAGCGTGTCGACGAGTCGCTGAGCCCTACCGAGATGTCGGTGCTCGGCACCCTGAAGCTCTGCAGCTCGGCCACTCCCGGTGAGCTGGCCCGCAAGGAGCACGTCCAGCCGCCGTCGATGACCCGCATCGTCGCGCTGCTCGAAGCCAAGGGACTGGTCCGGCTGGAGCCGCACCCCGACGACCGCCGGCAGAAGGTGGTCAGCCCGACCGAGCAGGCCGAAGCCATGCTCGAGGAGTCCCGCCGCAAGCGGAACGCCTGGCTGGCCTCCCTCGCCGAGGGCCTGGACGAGGACGAATGGGCCAAGCTGCGCGCGGCCGCCCCCGTTCTGGAGAAGCTCGCCCATCTGTAGACCCGCAGCCGAGGAGGCGAACGCACTTTGAGTACGGGACCCGGAGCAGACTCCGCACCCGTCCACAAACCCACCCTCAAGACCCGTGGGCGGGGGGAAACCTTCTCCTCGCTCAAAATCCGCAACTACCGGCTGTTCTTCACCGGAGCGATCGTCTCCAACACCGGTACGTGGATGGCCCGCATCACCCAGGACTGGCTCGTCCTGAGCCTCACCGGCTCGGCCGCCGCCGTCGGCATCACCACAGCCCTGCAGTTCCTGCCGATGCTGCTCTTCGGCCTGTACGGCGGTGTCATCGCCGACCGCTACCCGAAGCGGCGCCTGCTCCTCGTCAGCCAGGCCGCCCTCGGACTGTGCGGGCTCGCGCTCGCCGTCCTCACCCTCTCCGGCGCCGTCCAGGTCTGGCACGTCTACCTGATCGCCTTCCTCCTCGGCATGGTGACGGTCGTCGACAACCCGGCCCGGCAGGTCTACGTCGCCGAGATGGTCGGCCCCGACCAGCTCCGTAACGCCGTCTCCCTGAACTCGGCCAACTTCCAGACCGCGCGGCTCGTCGGCCCCGCCGCCGCCGGCGTCCTGATCGCCGGAGTCGGCAGCGGCTGGGCGTTCCTCCTCAACGGCCTGTCCTTCCTCGCTCCTGTCGCGTGTCTCCTGCTCATGCGGACGAGCGAGCTCCACAAGGTGGAGCGCGCCCCGCGCGGCAAGGGCCAGCTGCGGGAGGGGCTGCGGTACGTGGCCGGGCGGCCGGACCTGATCTGGCCGATCGTCCTCGTGGGCTTCGTCGGCACCTTCGGGTTCAACTTCCCGATCTGGCTGACCGCCTTCTCGGAGGAGGTCTTCCACGTCGGCGCCGGTACGTACGGCTTCCTCAACACCCTGATGGCGGCCGGCTCCCTCGTAGGCGCCCTCGCCGCGGCCCGGCGCGGCTCGACGCGGCTGCGGATGCTGGTCGTCGCGGCGGCCGTCTTCGGCGTCCTGGAGATCGCGGCGGCGCTGTCGCCGACGTTCTGGCTGTTCGCGCTGCTGCTCGTGCCGATCGGCATGATCGGCCTCACGGTCAACATCACCGCCAACTCGGCGGTCCAGATGGCGACCGACCCGGCGATGCGGGGCCGGGTGATGAGCCTCTACATGATGGTCTTCGCCGGCGGCACCCCGATCGGAGCCCCGCTCCTGGGCTGGGTCACCGACACGTACGGCGCCCGCGTCGGCTTCGCGACGGGCGGCGTGATCTCGCTGGCCGCGGCGGGTGTCATCGGCCTGATCCTGGCGAAGGTCGGCGGCCTCAAGGTCGCCCTCGGCTGGCGCCACGGCCACCCGCAGGTCCGCTTCGTCGCGCGCGAGCGGCTGGCGACGGCGGCCTGACGCTCCACGGTGAGGCGGAGGCCCTGCCTCCGCCTTTCCGGGGCAGGGGAGCGGGATTCCGCTCCTCCGCCCCTGGCCCGCTTCTCCGCCCCGGCCCTCCTCCAGGCCCGCGAATCTCCCCCCTGATCCCTCGCTTCCGTGTGCGAAGATCGCGGCACCGTGCAGGTGTTTGATCTTGAAAGGGGGGCTTGCACGCCCATGCCCACGCCCAAACGTCCCGCCATGCCGCTGAGCCGCCGTTCCCTTCTGACCGCGATGGCCGCCACCCCGGTCCTCGCCCCCGTCGGCGCCGCCCACGCGGCCGCGCCCGCAGCCGGCGCCCAGGCCGTGTCCGCGGCAGCCGCCGTCGCCGAGAGCCTGCCGCCCGGCAGCCTGCCCGTGGGGCACAGGTTCGACCTGAAGGCCGAGCCCGTCGACCTGTACGGCAAGGAGCTCCTCCTCAAGCACACCAGGGTGCACCAGCAGGTCGCCTTCGACCCGGTGACCGGCCTGGCCTACGCCGTACAGCTGATCAGCGGCGGGAAGACGGTCGGGAACGAAACCGCTCCCGTGTCCGGCGAGGACCGCAACCGCCTGGGCCACCTCTGCGTCAACCAGCTCGCGCCCGACGGCACCGTCCTCGCCTTCATGTACCTGAGGGGCTTCGGCCACGGCGGCGGACTCGGCGTCGAGCACGTCGACGGCACGCCCTGGCTCTGGGTGGAGACCGACGCGGACCCCGTCCCCGACGACGGGAACCCCGACACCGACGAATTCGCCTACGGCAAGCACATCGGCCGGATCGCGTTCACGCCCGGCGCCGTCGTCGACGCCACGAGCGAGCTCGTCGAGGTGTTCGACCCCGTCCCCGGGGCCACGCGGATGACCCCGTCCCTGGACGTCGACCACGGCCGCATCGCCGTACGCCATGTGTCGTCCGGCGTCGCGGAGTACCGCGTCTACGACCTCGCCGCCTTCAAGCGCCGCGAGTTCACCCCGCAGCGCAGCTTCCCGGCGAAGTACCGCACCCAGTCCTGGTGCCTGTACGGGAACCTCGTCTACCAGAACGAGGGCAGCGCCTACAGCGCCACCAACCCGAGACCGGGCAACTCCTGGTGGAACGTCTACGACGTCACCACCGGCGAGGTGATCGAGCGGACCTTCAACACCACCGCTCTCCACCTGGCCCACCGCGAGACCGAAGCCATCACCGTCCGCCGAACGCCCGACGGGCCGCAGCTCGTGTTCGGCTTCGCCACCCAGGAAACCCGACACATGGCTCTCTACGGCATCACCAGCACCACCGACGGCTCCGGCGACCACGCCCCGTGGACGGCCCTGGAGTGGGACAAGACCCTCTACGCCGCCTCCGGCAGCTACCTCCCGCAGTACCGCCAGACGGGCAACCGCGTCGACCTCCACCTCCGGGTGACCCGCGTCGACGCCAAGGCCTGGACCAGCGGCGATGTGATCCTGACCCTCCCGCCGTTCCTCCGCCCCAGCCGCACCCAGGGCATGGTGGGCCAGACGACCGGCGCCGGCGTCACCGGCCCGCTCACCGTCCGCTGGGAAATCAACCCCGAAGGCCAGTTGCGCGTCTACGACGAGCGCCAGATCGTCGGCTGGATCGGTCTGGACGCCGGATACTTCACCAGCTGACCGCGCGACCGCGCGATCAGCGAGCGTGAACACCTGATCGCGCGGCGCCCTGGAGCGGCGGGTCCTCAGACCCGTCGTTCCAGGATCTGTCCCTGCCACTCGCCCACCGCGAACGGCTCGGTCCGGGTGAAGCCCTGGCCCTCGTAGTACGCGACGAGCCGGCCCTCGCTGCCCGCGAAACAGTCCACCCGCAGCAGCGACACCCCACGCCGCCGGGTCTCCTCCGCCGCGTGGGCCAGGAGCGCCGCCCCCACCCCGTGCCCGTGGAACCGCGCGTCGGTCGCGAGCAGCCGGACGTACACCTCCGGCTCGTCCGCCGGCGGCACATGCCTGCCCGGGTGCGGCGTCAGCGTCATCGTGCCCGCCGGTACGCCGTCGATCTCGACGATCCACGGATCGCCCTCGGCCATCGTGTCCTCGACCTGCTTCACCGCCGCGGGGCGGGCCGAGAACGGCTCCGTGCCCCACTGCGCGGTGATCCCCTTGCCGTTGAGCCACACCACGGCACTGTCGAGCACGGCGAGTATCGCGGGGAGGTCCTCCACCCCGCCTTTTCGGATCTTCATTCCGCAGAGGGTAGCCCCGGCCTGCCAGACTCTTCCCATGAGGCTTTTCGCCGCCGTCCTGCCGCCCGCGGAGCAGCTGACCGAGCTCGGACACGTCGCGGACCGACTGCACCGGCTGCCCGGCGCCGACGGGCTGCGCTGGACCTCGCGGCCCGCGTGGCACCTCACGCTCGCCTTCATGGGCGAGGTCGACGAGGAGCTGCTGCCCGAGCTGCGGGTCCGGCTCGCCCGCGCGGCGCACCGCACCCCGCCGTTCCCGCTGCGCCTCCACGGCGGCGGTCACTTCGGCCGCCGCGCCCTGTGGACGGGCGTCGCAGGGGACCTGGACGAGCTGAGGCTGCTCGCCGAGCGGGCCGACGCCGCCGCGCGCCGGGCCGGGGTGGCAATGGAGGAGCACCGCCGCTACCAGGCCCATCTGACGCTGGCCCGCGCGCGGGCGGTCGAGGTCGATCTCCATCCGTTCGTCGACGAGCTCCGCGCCTTCGAGGGCAGCCGCTGGCAGGTGGCCGAGCTGGCGCTCGTCCGCTCGAACCTGCCGGTGAGCGGGGTGCGGGGCGAGCAGCCCCGGTACGAGAGGCTCGACGGCTGGCCCCTTGAGGGGGGCGGAGCGGGAGCCGGGGGAGGTCGGGAGGGTCGGCCGGGTTAACCTCGATGCGTGGACCCGAAGACCCGTAACCGAATCATGGCCGGCGTGCTCGTACTGATGTTCGCGATCATCGCGGTGGCAGCGGTGACCGGACAGTAGGAGCCTCAGCAGGCGTCGTTCACTCCGTGGGAATCTCCTTGCTTCGAGCGGGCTCGAAGCAGTTGGCTTGTGTCTCATGAAGTACACGCAGCTCGGACGCACCGGACTCAAGGTCAGCCGACTCGTCCTCGGCACGATGAACTTCGGACCGCAGACGGACGAAGTCACCAGTCACGCCATCATGAACGCCGCGCTCGACGCGGGGCTCAACTTCTTCGACACCGCTAATGTGTATGGGTGGGCCGAGAACAAGGGGCGTACGGAGTCGATCATCGGCTCCTGGTTCGCCGGGGGTGACGGTCGCCGTGACAGGACCGTCCTCGCCACCAAGGTGTACGGGAACATGGGCCCCGACGGCGAGGCCTGGCCCAACCACGACAAGCTCTCCGCCGTGAACATCCGGCGGGCGGTCGAGGCCAGCCTCAAGCGGCTCGGCACCGACTACATCGACGTCTACCAGTTCCACCACATCGACCGGTCGACCCCCTTCGAGGAGATCTGGCAGGCCGTCGACGTCCTGATCCAGCAGGGCAAGGTGCTGTACGCGGGCTCCTCGAACTTCCCCGGTTACAAGATCGCCCAGGCCAACGAGACCGCGGCCCGGCGCGGCTCCGTCGGGCTCGTCAGCGAGCAGTGCCTCTACAACCTCTACGAGCGGCGCGCCGAGATGGAGGTCATCCCGGCCGCGCAGGAGTACGGCCTCGGGGTCATCCCGTGGTCGCCGCTCCACGGCGGCCTGCTCGGCGGCGTCCTGAAGAAGGAGGCGGGCGGCAAGCGGCGTACGGAGGGGCGTGCGGCGGCGACGCTCGCCGACCCGGCGGCGCGGGCGAGGTTCCAGGCGTACGAGGACCTGCTCGACAAGCACGGCCTGGAGCCGGGCGAGACGGCCCTCGCGTGGCTGCTCACCCGCCCGGGTGTGACGGGTCCGATCGTCGGCCCGCGCACGCCGGAGCAGCTGACGAGCGCGCTGCGCGCCCTGGAGGTGGAGCTGAGCGAGGAGGTCCTGTCCGCGCTGGACGAGATCTTCCCGGGCCCTGGTCCGTCGCCGGAGGCCTTCGCCTGGTGACCTGCTGAGTCCTCAGGTGCCGCCGAGCCAGCTCGTGGCGTCCAGGCGGAACGCCGTCTCCGCGGGGACGACGTTCCGCAGGGCCGTCTCGAGGTCGTGGACGCGGTCCGCGCCGAGGGTCGCGGCCCACTCCGCCCGCAGTTCGTCGAAGATCGCGGCGGAGCGGGCGAGGGCGTCGTACCCGCGTGGGGTGAGGCGGACGAGTTTGCGGCGCGCGTCGGCGGGGTCGTCGGCGCGTTCCGCGTAGCCGAGGGTGAGCAGTCGGTCGACGGTCTTGCCGGCGGCCTGTTTGGAGACGCCGAGGCGCCGCCCGATGTCGCTGGCGGTCGCGCCCTGGGGGCCGATGGCCTGCATGGCGAAGCCGTGCGCGGGGCGCATGTCGGGATGGCCCTGGGTGGCGAGGCGGGTGTGGAGCCGGTCGATGAGGGTGCGGAAGCCGCCGAAGAGGAGCAGGGGCAGCTCGTAGCCGGGACCGGATGCGCTGGACGCCACGGCCTCCCGGGATGCCCCGGGCTCCCCGGATGCCTTGGGTGCGGAGGATTTCAGAGATTCCCCCTTGCCCAGATCGACAACCTGGTTTACGTTCTCTCCATCAACATGGTCAACCATGTTGTCGATTCTATACCGGTCCACCAGGAGAAGCCTTGTCCGTAGACCTGTCCGCCCGCACCGCCGGCGCCGTCGCGCTCCTCAAGGAGTCGCCCGAGACTCTGAACGGCTTCCTCAAGCTCAGCGAGATCTTCGAGTCCACGACCCTCGACCCGTACTCCCGCGAGACCGTGATCCTGACCGTCGCCGCCCGCAACCAGTGTCATCTGTGCGTCGACATGCACGAGTCCAAGATGGCCGCCCTCGACCCTGAGGCCGCTCCCGCCCCCGAACGCCTCGCCGCTGTCCGCCTCTTCACCCTCCAGGTGCTCGCCTCTTCGGGTGCCGTGAGCGACGCCGAGCTGGCGGCCTTCGCCTCCCACGGCTACACCCGCCGGAACGCCCTGGAGGTCGTCCTCGGCATCGGCGCGTACACGCTCTCGACGTTCGCGAACCGCCTCACCCGGGCGGCCTGAAGCACCCGGAGCCCGTCAAATCCCTTACGTGGTGCAGTGGTTGAGATCCATCCCGCTTGTCGTCGGATCGTTCAACGATTGAACGGGGAACGTCATGGCAACGAGTTCAGCCCTGCCCCGCCGGTACCGGATCAGACCCGGCCGGATGAACGCCCTCTACGTCGTGACGGGCACGGTGGTGACCTTCCTCGCGGCCTGGCTCGGCTCCCGCATCCGCCACCGGGGTCAGTAGCGGTACGGGCCGCCGAGCCCCCAGGCCTGGTGCATCGCCGTCGCGAAGGCGGCCGCCAGCTTGTGCTCGCCGGTCACGCCCGGGTGGGTGCCGTCGTAGGTGTCCGTGTGGATGTCGTACGACTCCGGGACGGTCGCCAGGAGCAGCGGCGAGGCCGCCGTGTCCAGGTCGGCGACCGCCTTCGCGAGGAGCTCGTTGAAGCGGGCGCACTCGGCGGCGAAGGGGGCGTCGTACTCGGCGCGGACGTTCGGGATGACCGGCAGGAGCACGGCCCGCACGCGCGGGTTCGCGGCGCGGGCCGCCGCGACGAACGCGCGGACGTTCTCCTCGGTCTGGTCGCTGTTCGTGTAGAAACCGAGGTCGATCAGACCGAGGGAGATCAGCAGGACGTCGGCGCCCGTGGCCGTCACGGTCTCGCCGATCACGGGCGCCATGTGCAGCCAGCCCTCGCCCCAGCCGGCCAGATGGCGCCGGGCGGGGGAGGGGAAGGCGGGGTCGGCGTAGGCCTCGACGCCGTTGGGGTCGTCGGCCGCCGTCGGGTCGTAGAGCCCGGTGCGCGGGCCGACGATCTCGTACCCGCCCGGCAGCGTCGCCTCCAGGTGCTCCCACATCCGGTGGCGCCAGGTCCAGTCGCCGACGCGTCCGATGGTCATGCTGTCGCCGACGAACAGAAAACGCATGGTCACATCATCGCGGACCGCTCCCCGGGGCGGCGACGTGATCCGGGACACGGGTCCGCGTCGGGCCGCGGCCTCAGGGAAGGCGCCTATCCCAGGAAGGAGTCGACCGTCTCCGCGAACCACTTCTCGTCGTCGTGCCACGGGAAGTGCCCGCCGCCCGCCAGCACCGCGAGCGTGGCCCGCGGGAACAGCTCCGCGTACGCCGTGGCCGTCGGTACCGGCGTGTTCGCGTCGCCCTCTCCGGCGACGACGAGCACCGGCCGCCCGAACTCCGCGAACGCCGCACGGGTCGCCTCCGGTCGGAACGCGCCCTCGCCCGCGTACACCCCCGCGGCCTCACCGTTCCGCTGCCGCACCGTGTCCTCGTTGCGCTGCTGCGCCGCCTCGTCCCACGTGCCGTGGAAGAAGGGCTGCACCGCCTTGAAGGTCTCCGCCGACCCCCGCCCCGCCGCCAGCTCCTCCAGCGCCGCGTACGCCGGACCGAACCACGGCTCCGCGCTCCGCAGCCGCGCCGCCGCGAGCCGCTCCTCGCCCGACGTCTCCAGCGCGACCGCCGCCGTGCCCGGGGTCACGAGGACCAGCCGGGAGACCCGCTCCGGATACGCGGCCGTGTACAGCGCGGCCAGGTTCGCCCCCGCCGAGTGCCCGAGGACGTCGACGGTGTCGAGCCCCAGCTCGATCCGCAGCGCCTCGACGTCCTCGACGAGCCGGTCGCAGCGGTACGAGGACGGGTCGTCCGGCACCGCCGACGCGCCCGTGCCCCGCAGATCGAGCCGGAACACCCGGCGGAAGGCGGTGAGCCCGCCCAGGTCCCCGAGGTAGGCGGAGTCCTGCATCGGACCGCCGGGCAGGCAGAGCAGCGGGGCGCCGGAGCCGGGGAAGGAACCGGTGACGTGGTACGCGAGTTCCGTGCCGTCGGGCGCGGTGAAAGTGGGCATGGGCGCGACCATCGCAGCGGCTCCCCCGCCGGTCAAGGGGGTTTCTCGCAGGTCAGCGGGTTTCCCCCGGTCCCGTGGCAGGCTTGAGGGCATGCGAACTGCTCTGTGCGCCCTCGGCGCGGCGGCGGCCCTGGCGCTGCTCCCCGCCGGTCCTGCCCGTGCCGAAGTGCAGGACCCCGACCGGGACTTCACGATCGCGGACCCCCGGATCACCGAGTCCAGCGGGCTCGCGGCGAGCCGGGCCCACCCGGGGATCTACTGGACGCACAACGACCAGGACGCGCCCCTGATCTACGGCATCGACTCCCGTACGGGCGAGACCGTCGCGACCCTGACCATGCAGGGCGTCGGCACCCCCCGTGACATGGAGGCGATCGCCGTCGGCCCGGACGGCGACATCTACGTCGGCGACATCGGCGACAACCTCGACGGCTCCTGGGACCACGTCTGGATCTACCGCTTCCCCGAGCCGAAGACCCTCAAGGACCAGAAGGTGTCGGCGAAGCAGTACGTCGTGAAGTACGCCGACGGGCCGCGCAACGCCGAGGCCCTGATGGTCCATCCGAAGACCGGCCGGGTGTACATCGCGAGCAAGAACCAGGACGGCGGCGGCCTGTACGCCGGCCCCGAGCGGCTCTCCTCCTCCGGCACGAACGTCTTCCGGCGCGTCGACGACGTCCCGTGGGTGACCGACGGCGCCTTCTCCCCGGACGGCGGACGGCTCGTCCTGCGCGGCTACTTCAGCGCGAAGGAGTACGCGTGGAAGGACGGGCGCCTCGGCGACGGCGGCACGGGCGTCGGGGCCCCCTTCCAGGGGCAGGCGGAGTCGGTGACGTACACGACGGACGGCTCGGCGTTCATGTTCGGCTCGGAGGGCGCGAACAGCAAGGTGGTGCGGGTGGACCGGGAGACGGGCGGCGGGCCGGACGCGGAGGCTCCGAAGACGCCCGGGGCGTCCGCTGCCCCGACGCCCGCCCCGACCGCCACCGGCGACACCCAGGGAGACGGGCAGGGGAGCGCGACCACCGGCTTCCTCGTCCTCGCCGGCGCCACCGTCCTCGTCCTCGGCTTCAAGCGTCTGCTGCGCCGCTGACGTCCGGGGGTGAGACTGGAAGGAGACCGGAGAGCCGAGGACCGGGCCGGATCGGCCGTGGAGGAGTCATGACGGCAACCACCCGAGAGACCACCCCTGTCGCCCTGGAAGGCGGCGGCGTGGAGCTGCGCGTGAAGGAGGCCGGGGGCGGCATGAGCGCAGCCTTCATCCACCTTCCCGCCGGCACCGACATGGCGCCGGCGTTCAAGGGCCTGGAGGGCGACCTGTGCCAGTGCCCCCACTGGGGGTATCTCCTGAAGGGCCGCATCAGGATGCGGACCGCCTCGGGCGAGGAGATCCTGGAGGCCGGGCAGGCCTACTACTGGGGCCCCGGTCATGCCCCCGAGGCTCTTGAGGACGTCGACCTCGTGGAGTTCTCGCCGACCGACGAGTTCAACGCGGTGGTCGCCCATGTGAAGGCGAACATGGGCTGAGGCCGGGCGGGCCGAGGCGGGACGGGCCGAGGCCGGGCGGCCCGGTACGGCGGAGGGCCCGGCATCGACCGTGTCGGATGCCGGGCCCTCGTATGACAACCAGGTGTCAGAGCTTCTCGATGACGTAGTCGATGCAGGCGGTCAGCTTGCGCACGTCCGCCGGGTCGATCGCCGGGAACATCGCGATGCGCAGCTGGTTGCGGCCGAGCTTGCGGTACGGCTCGGTGTCCACGATGCCGTTGGCGCGCAGCACCTTCGCGACCGCCGCCGCGTCGACCTCGTCCGCGAAGTCGATCGTGCCGATGACCTGCGAGCGCTTCGCCGCGTCCGTCACGAACGGCGACGCGTACTTGGACTCCTCGGCCCAGCCGTACAGCGCGTCCGAGGACTCCTTCGTACGGGCCACGGACCAGTCGAGACCACCCTGGCCGTTGATCCACTTCAGCTGCTCGTTGAGCAGGAAGAGGGTCGAGAGCGCCGGGGTGTTGTACGTCTGGTTCTTCAGCGAGTTGTCGATCGCCGTCGGCAGCGAGAAGAACTCCGGGATGTGCCGGCCCGAGGCGTGGACTCGGGCGGCGCGCTCCAGGGCGGCCGGCGAGAAGACCGCGAGCCACAGGCCGCCCTCGGCGGCGAAGGACTTCTGCGGGGCGAAGTAGTAGACGTCCGACTCGGTGATGTCCACGGGCAGGCCGCCCGCGCCCGAGGTCGCGTCGACCAGGACGAGCGCGCCCTCGTCGGCACCGGCGACCCGCTTGATCGGGGCGGCGACACCGGTGGAGGTCTCGTTGTGGGTGTACGCGTAGACGTCGACGCCCGCCTCGGCCACCGGCTCCGGGTGCGTGCCCGGGTCGGAGGAGATCACGGTCGGCTCGGCAAGCCAGGGAGCCAGCTTGGCGGCCTTCGCGAACTTGGAGGAGAACTCGCCGAAGGTGAGGTGCTGCGACTTGTTCTCGATCAGTCCGTGGGTCGCGATGTCCCAGAAGGCGGTGGAGCCGCCGTTGCCCAGGATCACCTCGTAGCCCTCGGGCAGCGAGAAGAGGTCACTGATGCCGGTACGTACCTCGCCGACCAGGTTCTTGACCGGAGCCTGGCGGTGGGACGTGCCGAGGAGAGAGGTGCCGGTCGCGGCCAGGGCGTCCAGCGCCTCCGTACGCACCTTGGAGGGGCCCGCGCCGAAACGGCCGTCGGCGGGCTTGATGTCAGCGGGAATCTGGATCTCAGCCACGAGGCGGAGAGTATCGGGTCGGGAAGGCGCCGGTCGCGAGATGTCCGCCCGATGAGACGAGGACTGAGACATCCTGGCGTTGTGGGAACACACGAGGATCTTGCGTCCGCCCTTGCCGCCGACCTGCGTGCCGCCCTCGCCGGAGACGTCGACTTCTCCGTCTCGGCGAGGGCCCTGACGACGATGGACGCCTCCAACTACCGCCGGGTGCCGGTCGGTACGGTCGCGCCGCGCGACGCGGCCGACGTGGCGGCGGCCCTGGAGGTGTGCCGGGCGCACGGGACGACACCGGTCGTCGCGCGGGGCGGCGGCACCTCCATCGGCGGCCAGGCCACCGGTGCGGGCGTGGTGCTCGACCTCACACGGCACATGGCGGGTCTCGTCTCCCTGGACCCGGAGGCGCGGACGGCCGTGGTCCGGCCGGGGATCGTCCTCGACCGGCTGCGGGAGGCGGCACGCCCGTACGGGCTGACCTTCGGCCCCGACCCGTCGACGCACAGCCGCTGCACCCTCGGCGGAATGATCGGCAACAACGCGTGCGGGGCGCACTCGGTCGCCTGGGGGACCACGGCGGACAACGTGCGCTCGCTGGATGTGGTGACCTACCGGGGAGACATGTTGACGCTCGGCCGGGACGGGCAGGGCGCGCCGCCCGGTCTCCGGGAGCTCGTCGACCGTCATCTGGCCCTGTTGCGGACCGGCTACCCGGCCGGCCTGCCGCGCCGGATCTCCGGCTACGCCCTCGACGCGCTGCTGCCGGAGCGGGGTGTGGACGTCGTCCGCTCGTTCTGCGGGAGCGAGGGCACGCTCGGGGTGGTGACGGAGGCGACGGTACGGCTCGTCCCGCTGCCGGCCGAGCCGGTGCTCGTCGTCCTCGGGTACGCGGACGAGAGCGCGGCGGCGGAGGCTGCGGCGGGACTTCTCTCGTACGCGCCGCTGACGGTGGAGGGCATGGCCGCCGACCTCGTGCGCGAGGGTGGCGCGGGGCTGCCCCGGGGCGGGGCGTGGCTGTTCGTGGAGATGGACGGGGAGGGCGCGGCGCGCGGCCTGGTCCGGGCGGCGGACGCGCTCGACTCCGCTCTGGTCCGGGACCCGGCGGGGCAGCGGGCGCTGTGGCGGATCCGCGAGGACGCGGCCGGGACGGCGACGCGGACGCCGGAGGGCGGGGAGGCCTGGCCGGGCTGGGAGGACTGCGCGGTGCCGCCGGCCCGGCTGGGGGCGTACCTGCGGGAGTTCCGCGCCCTGCTGGCGGATTTCGGTCTCCGGGGGATCCCGTACGGGCACTTCGGGGACGGCTGTGTGCACGTCCGGATCGACTTCGACCTGTGGACGGGCAAGGGGGTACGGGACTTCCGCCGCTTCTCGGAGGCGGTGGCGGATCTCGTGGTCGCCCACGGCGGCTCGCTCTCCGGCGAGCACGGCGACGGGCAGGCGCGGGCCGAACTGCTGCCGAGGATGTACGGGGAGGAGCTCGTCGGCCTCTTCGGTGCGGTGAAGGACGTGTGGGACCCGGACGGGGGGCTGAACCCGGGGATGCTGGTCCGCCCGAAGCGGCTGGACGAGGGGCTGAGGTTCGAGGGCCTGCCGCTGGTGGGGGTGGGGAGGGAGGCGGCGCGGTGCGTCGGCGTCGCCAAGTGCCGGGTGGCCGGACCCAGTTCGGGTGCGACCGTGATGTGCCCCTCCTACCGGGCGACGGGGGAGGAGAAGCACTCCACGCGGGGGCGGGCGCGGCTGCTGCACGAGATGGCGCTCGGGGAGGTCATCACCGACGGCTGGCGCTCGGAGGAGGTCCGTGAGGCGCTCGACCTGTGCCTGTCCTGCAAGGGGTGCCGCAGCGACTGCCCGGTCGGCGTCGACATGGCCGCGTACAAGGCGGAGTTCCTCGACCACCACTACGCGGGCCTCGCCGGCCGGTGGCGGCGGCCGCGCTCCCACTGGACGATGGGCGGTCTGCCCCGGTGGCTGGACCTGTTCGGGCGGGGCGTGAACGTCGCGACGCGGCTGCCGTTCGCGGCGCGTCTCGCGGGGGTGACGCCGGAGCGGTCGATGCCGACGGTGGCGGACCGGACGTTCGTGTCGTGGTTCGGCGAGCGCGGCTCGCGCCGCCCGCCGTCCCTGACCCTCTGGCCCGACACCTTCACGAACCACCTGGCCCCGGAGGTGGGCAGCGCGGCGGTACGGGTCCTGGAGGACGCGGGCCTCGGCGTGGCGCTCCCACCGGGGCGGGTCTGCTGCGGCCTGACGTACGTGTCGACGGGACGGCTGGGGGCGGCGCGGAAGGTGATGCGACGGACGCTGGACGTGCTGGAGGTGCTGGAGGCCTCCTCCGCGGGGTCCGCGGCGGGGCCCGGCTCGGGCGGGTCCGGCCCCGGGCCGGTGGTCGTGCTCGAACCCTCCTGCGCGGCCGCCCTCCGTACCGACCTGCCCGAACTGCTCCCCGACGACCCCCGGGCCGCCCGCCTCGCGGCCTCCGTCCTGACCTTCGCCGAGGCCCTGGAGACCCTGGCCCCCGACTGGGCTCCGCCGCGCCTGGACCGCCCGGTCGCCGGCCAGACCCACTGCCACCAGCACGCGGTCCTGGGCGAGGCCGCCGACCGCCGCCTCCGCGCCCGCGCGGGCCTCACGGGCGAGCTGTCGGGCGGCTGCTGCGGCCTGGCGGGCAACTTCGGCTTCGAGCCGGGCCACTACGAGGTCTCGGTGGCCTGCGCCGAGGACCAGCTCCTCCCGGCGCTCCGCTCGGCCCCGGACGGCACGACCGTCCTGGCCGACGGCTTCTCCTGCCGCACCCAGATCGGCGACCTGACGGACCTCCGGGGCCGACACCTGGCGGAACTCCTCGCGGAGGGGCTGGAGGAGGGGCTGGGGAGCGGGCCGGAAAAGTCGTGAGAGTGGGCATTTATCCCTCTCCTGCTGATGCCATGAGGTTGGTCACCCCTGGCGGTTCCAAAGGCTCATGAATTCGGGCATCCTTCGTCTTTCGCTCGAATCCGGAGTGGGGATTTCGGCGGGGCTCGGAGTTCCCTGTGAGAATCCTTTGACCGTTCGTCCCGGGCGTGGCATGTTGTCCAGGCGCGCCCGCGCTACGGGCGAATCCCTTTCGGAATCAGCTCGTGGAAGCATGGGCGAATTCCGATGGCGGAATCGTTGAGGCGAGACTCCGGGGCCCGCTCCGGAAGTCGGGCTGCGGTCGAAGCCACCCCTTTCTCGACAAGTTCTCTGTTCGCATCGGAGCGTTCCCGTCATGACCACCGCACCCGTACAGGAATCCGTGACGGACGGTCCGAACGGACCGCGCATCCTTGTTCTGGGTGACTCGACCGCCGCGGTGAATCCCCAGCAGCGTCCCTTGCAGGGCTGGGGCCAGGCGCTTACCGAGGTGCTCGCCGGGCACATCGAGGTGCGTAACTACGCGCTGTACAACGCTTCGAGCCGCAGCTTCTACACCCATCCCTTCATCCGCGTTCTCAACGAGGCGCGGCGGGGCGACATCGCGCTCATCTCCTTCGGGCACAACGACCAGAACATGATGGAGCCCGACAAGTACACGAGCCCCGAGGAATACCGGGCGTATCTGGAGCTGTTCGCGCAGACGCTGCGGGAGCTCGGGGTGTCGCCGGTGTTCGTGACGTCGCTGGCGCGGGGGACCTTCCACGCGGACGGGCGGGTGGCCAACGGGCTGCGCGAGCGCGCCGACCTCATGGTCAAGACCGCCGCCGACACGGACGTGCCGCTGGTGGACCTCAACCGGTGGTCCGCGGAGCTGTGGCAGGACCTCGGCCCGACGGCGGCCGTGCGGCTGCTGGGCTGGCTCGAACCGGGCGAGCACCCCGCGCACCCGCAGGGCAAGCGGGACTGGACCCACCTCAACGCCCGCGGCGCGGAGGCCACGGCCGCCTGGCTGCTGGCCCAGCTCGTCGAGCACGACCTGCTCGCCCCTGCCGACCTCCCGCAGCGAGCGGTGGACGCCGTCCTCAGCGAGGACGAGACCGACGCCTTGAAGAGCGCGAGCGCCGAGCGGGAAGCCCGGCTGGTCGAGGCCGAAGCGTGGCTGGGCAGGCGGCCGGAGCCGCAGCCGGAGTCGGCGCCGGAGCAGGAGGCGGAGTCGGAGTCGGAAGCGCAGCCTCAGCTTCAGCCGGTGCCTCAGCTGGAGACGCAGTCGCAGCCCGAGCCGCAGTCGCAGCGCAAGCGGCAGTGGCCGTGGCGCGCCCAGTCCAAGCCTCAGTCCCAGCCCCAGCCCCAGGCGCAGATTCCGCCGCAGTCCCAGCCGCTGCCCGAGCCCCAGCCCGAGCCCGTCGCTCCGAAGCCGGTGACGATCACGGCCCCGCGCGCGAACGCGATCGTCGGCCCGCTCGTCGCCCTGACCGGCGCCTGCCCGCCGGAGACGGACGCCCTCTACTTCTTCGTCGGCACCCGCTGCGTGGGAACCACGCCCCCCGGCCCGAACGGCGTCTGGAACTGGCGCCGCGAGAGCGGCTGGCCGGCCGGTGAGAACACCCTGGTCGTCGCCGCGGGACGCGGCGAGGACCTCACCAACACCGCGACCGTCACCTTCGACGTGGTCACCCACGTCGAACCCCCTGTCATCGAAACGCCGCTGGACGGCTCGTACACCCACCCCCGGCCCGAGTTCCGCGGCACCGCCCAGAAGGGCGTGCGCGCCGTCCACCTGCTCGACGACGGCGTCCGCGTCGGCGAGTCCCCCGTGGACGCCGACGGCAAGTGGAGCTGGAGCCCGCCGCAGACCTGGTCCGCCGGTCCCCGCAGGATCGACGCCGTCGCCTGGGTCGCCAGCAACCACTCCGAGCCCGCGACCGTACGGATCCAGGTGCACGGGATACCCGCCGGGCACACCGCCGAGCAGCTGCGCCGGCAGGCCGACGCGCCCTTCACCGAAGGCACCCACCGTCCCCCGCTGCTGATCTCGAGCCAGAAGGCCGCCCCCGCGTGCGACCGCCTGGGGACCTCCGAGGACTTCCCCGCCGCGGCCTGGGCGCCCATCACCTTCACCGTGCCGTCGTCCGGTGCCGCCTACGTCACCATCTCCGCGGCCCTGCACACCACGGCCGGCGCCACCGCCACCGTGTGGGCGCTGTGGCGGGCCAGCGGCGGGTACACCCCGGAGAGTCCCGCCCGCGGACTCTCCGCCCACGGCCCCAGCCGCGTCTACGCCTCCCGCCGTCACCTGCTCGCCGGCATGAAGCCCGGCGAACGCGTCACGATCACGCCGCAGTGGAACATCAACGCCGGGACGCAGGCCCAGGTCCACTTCAGCGGCGGCCAGCTCCTCGTCGAGCCGGCCTGACCGCCTGACCCCTGGCGTGACTCCCCCCGCCCGGGCGGGAGCCCGGATCCGCTCGGCGAACCGACCCGGTTTCCGTCAGTCCCCGCTGACGATCTCGCGGGCCATCGCGACCAGCGCGCCCGTCGCCGGGTGCGCGAAGGCGTCCCGCCAGGCGAGGACCACCGGCAGCGGCGGCGCGTCGGACAGCGGGCGGTAGGCGACGCCCGGGTGCGGGTGGAGCGCGGCCGTCGAGGCGGAGGAGACGCCGGTGCCGCGGCCCGCGGCGATCGCGGTGAGCCAGTCGTCGGTGTTGGCGACGGTCAGCGTGGCCGCCGGGCGGGCGCCGGCCGGCCAGAGCGCGAGCGTGGTCGTACCCGAGACGGTGTTGAGGACGATCGTCTCGGCGGCCAGGTCCCCGAGGGCGAGGCGGGGGTGGTCGGCGAGCGGGCTGTCGGCGGGCAGCGCGGCGACCCGTTCCTCCGTGGCGAGCTCCTCGGTGACGAGGCCGGGCGCGTCGACCGGGCCCCTGAGCAGCGCCGCGTCGACCTCGCCGCGGGCGAGCCCGGCCGTGCGGTCGTCGATGCGGAGGAGTTCGAGCGGGGTTTCGGGGTGTCGGCGCTGCCAGCGCCTGAGCAGGGGAGTGGTGTACGGGCCGAAGGCCGACCAGGCGTGCCCGAGGCGCAGGGGGCGGTGCCGGAGCCTGGCCGGGTCGACGGCGGCGTCGAAGGCGGCGAGGGCCGCGGCCGCCCTGTCCCGGAAGGCGATGCCCTCGGCGGTGAGGGCGAGGTGGTGGGTGGAGCGGTCGACGAGCCGGGCGCCGAGGTGGTGTTCGAGCGCGGCGAGCGTGCGGGAGACGGCCGGCTGGGTGAGGTGGAGCCGGGCGGCCGCCCTGGTCAGGCTGGATTCCTCGGTGATGGCGAGGAAGCAGCGGAGGTGGCGTAGCTCGATGCTCATGTCTCTGGAGCATAACCGCAGCGCAATCGGCATTTCCGGTGCCGCGCGGGGGCTCGTAGCGTGAGAGGGGGATCCTGGCGGGAGTACGACGTGAGTGCATTCTGTTGGACTTGACGTACAGTTCAATGAACTAATGGTCGTGTGGAGGAGCAGACGGTGAACAGTGCGGGCAAGGACGTGACGCCGGTCGCCGTGACCGTCGAGCCCCCGGGGGCTCCCGCGCGGGGGAGTGCGCGCCGGCATCTCGGGCCCGTCGCCCTCGTCGTCGCGGGCGGACTCTCCGTACAGTTCGGCTCCGCCGTCGCCGTTCTCCTCATGCCCCGCGCCGGGGCCCTCGGCGTCGTCACCCTGCGGCTCGCACTCGCCGCCGTCGTCCTGCTGGCCGTCTGCCGGCCCAAGGTCCGCGGCTACAGCCGCTCCGACTGGGGAACCGTCGTCGCCTTCGGTACGGCCATGGCGGGCATGAACATCCTCTTCTACCAGGCCGCCGACCGGATCCCGCTGGGCGCCGCCGTGACCCTGGAGGTCCTCGGCCCGCTGATCCTCTCCGTGGTCGCCTCGCGCCGGCTGACGAACGTCCTCTGGGCCGGACTCGCCCTCGGCGGCGTCGTGCTGCTCAGCGGTGGCGGCTTCGACCGCCTCGACCCCGTCGGCGCCGCCTTCGCGCTCGCCGCGGGGGCGATGTGGGCCGCGTACATCGTCTTCAGCGCCCGCACGGGCCGCCGCTTCCCGCAGGCCGACGGGCTCGCGCTCGCCATGGCCTTCGGCGCCGTCCTCAGCCTGCCGCTGGGCATCGCGGAGGCGGGCGACAAGCTTCTCGTACCGTCGACGGTCCTGCTCGGCCTCGGGGTCGCGCTGATGTCGTCCGTCCTGCCGTACACCCTCGAACTCCTCGCCCTGCGCCGCCTGCCCGCGCCCACCTTCGCGATCCTGATGAGCCTGGAACCGGCCATCGCGGCGGCGGCCGGCTTCCTCATCCTCAGCCAGGCGCTCTCCGCGACCGACGCACTGGCCATCGCCCTGGTCATCGCGGCGAGCATGGGCGCGGTCCGCACCCAGGTCCGAGCGGCCAGGCGAGAGGCGGCGAGGGCGGCAGAGGTCGCGGCAGACGCGGAGCGGGCCGCCGAGGGGACGGCAGGGACGGAGGCCGAGGGGACGGCAGGGGTGGCGGCTCAGGGAAAGGCAGAGACGGCGGTCGATGGGGCCGCCAAGCGCGGCACCGAGCGGGTCGCCGCTTAGAATCCGCGCGTGATCGCCGACCTGCAGTGCCTCGTGATCGACTGTTCCGCGCCCCGCGAGCTCGCGGGGTTCTACCGCTCCCTCCTCGGCGGGGAGGTCGACCGGCCGGATCCCCGCTGGTCCCTCGATGACGCCTGGTCCACCCTGCACACCCCCGGCGGGCTCGTGCTCTGCTTCCAGGGCGTCGCCGACCACCGCCCGCCGACGTGGCCGGACCCCGAACGCCCCCAGCAGTCCCACCTCGACTTCGGCGTCGCGGACCTGGACAGGGCCCAGGAACAGGTCCTCGCCCACGGCGCGACCGTCCTGGACGAGGGGGACGGCAGGCGTAGCTGGCGGGTGTACGCCGACCCTGCCGGGCACCCGTTCTGCCTGGTCCGGCACTGAGCCGGAGGCCCCGCACGGCACTTGGCCGCACGGGGCGTTTTCGTGTCTGCGAGGGGCTACACGTCCCGCTCAAGCTCTCCGGGCATCGGACCGGGGGCGAGTTCCTCCCAGTGATCGGGGCACGCGTAGAGGGTGGTTCCGGGGCCGCTGTTGCTTTGGATCCAGCGGACGGGGACCGGGGTCTCCGTGAGCGTGTGGCACTTGACGCAGAGCGCGACGTTCACGCGGGGCAGCGGGTTCGTCAGTCCATCGCGGGTCATGCGGTCACCGCCACGGCGAGATCGGCGAGGGCTTGGAACTGGTCCCCCTCGTATCCGTACGGCCAGTCCACGCCGAGTGTGGCGAGGGCGGCAGCACGTCGCCGCTCGCAGACCACACGGAGTTCCATCGTGTCGTCCATGCGGCAGTACGGACGGATGAGTGAGACGTCTTCGCCGCGCAGTGGGGTGTAGAGCGCTCGGACGTGCTCGGGGGTCGGCGTCGGCCACGGTTTCGTCCACGGAGCGACGGGGAGGCGCTCGGCCTGGTCGTCGAGGAAGGCGGCGGAGTGGCGTCCGGGCCGGCGAGGGGCGAGGACGGACAGCACCCAGGAAAGGGTGCGGGCGATAGCATCGCGCATGGTCGTTCAGCTCCCAAAAGCTGTTCGGCAGAGCCCCGGCGGACCGGTCCTAAGCGGTCTGTCGGGGCGCTTTCGTTCGCCGACGCTAGCGATGTTGTATATCCCTGTCCATAGCAAGGGGTATACAGGTGCCTCTATGTATCTATGAGGGTGAATAAGTACTGTCCGTCCGTGATTGAGTTCGACCCCACCCGCCCAAAGTGGCAGCAGATCGCGGACACCCTGCGCCGCCGCATCGCCAGTGGTGAATACCCGCCGAGCCATCTGGTGTCCGAAGTGCAGTTGGAAGCCGAGTTCGGCGTGGCCCGAACCACGATCCGCAAGGCCACCGCGGCACTGCGGGAAGACGGGCTCATCGTCACGACCCCCGGCATGGGCTCTTTCGTCCGCGACAGCAGCCGCGAAGTACAGCACCAGGACGACGAGTAGCCCCGCCCACGGAGCCGTGAGGCCGCGCGGACGGGGCGATTGGGGTGGTCCGGCTCAGTGCTGGCGCGGCCGGAACGGGGTACGGGTGGCGACGCTGTGCCACCACCGCATCCCTCGGCAGGCGGGAGGGGTGATCCCGAAGTGGGTCCCGCACCGCGCACACCATGGCAACCCGTTCTCCGGGTCGTTGGGGCACTCGGACTCACAGCGGGGGCACTTCGGCACGGGACGGACCTGCTCTCAGGCGCTCACGTCGTACTCGCCGGCCTTCACAGCGGCCGTCAGGTCCGCCCACTGCGCCGCCGTCATCGTGACGATGGTGTCCGGCCGGTCGCTGTCGCGCAACGCGACGATCCCCGGAACGTTGGTCGCGACCTCGGGGCAGTTGTTCACTTGCGCGTCACGGCAAGCGGCCGTCTTGACGAAGGAGAATTCCGGCTGTCGCGTCATGGTGCGTGTCCCTTCGGCGGAACGAACGGGGAAGCGGTCCCCGGGCCGGTCCTGCGTACCCGTCCCGTCCGTACGCATCGGCGTCAGCACGGAAGGGACGGGAGTCTGTGCGGTACGCGCCTCTGACCAGTGGTTGACGTGCTCGCACCTGGGGCACGCGTAGAGGCCGTTCACGCCGCGAACGCGGCATCTGCACCGCTGGCATTCCTGCACGGTGATCACGCTGCCGATCACCGGCCCCCGCAACGGCACGGGGACGGATGGGTACGCAGCGCTGCCGTGTCCGGACCGGACGGGATGCGGACGACACCGGAGCGGGTGTCGATGGCTCCTCCGTACCGCGTCCACCAGCCCTCGGGCGAAGCCGCGTACGGCCCGTCAGCGTCATCGATCGGGTTGATCGGCTTCGGGGCGGTCACTGTGAGGCCCCGTGCTCGGTGCTGTGCGGGTCCTTGCAGCCGAGGTGCCGGTAGGTGACGGTCTGCGAGCCGGACCCCGTGCCGAGGGTGGCCCGGCGGCATGGCTCCGACGAGGTGATCGGCTGCTCGCACCTGACGCAGCGGTGACCGCTCGGCACGTACGTCGTGTACTCGTCCCTGCTGGTGTCGACCGCAGCCTTCGTGGCCATGGCGCCGCTCCCTCGCTCAACCTGTGATGGGTAGAGCGTCGCCGTCCCAGGGGTGCGCTTCTAGCCCGTTTCCCGTTGCCGCAAAAGCTCGTCCCGGGTGCGGGTGATCAGGGCGCGCATCTCGTCGCCCTCAAGGGCATGAGCGGCGAACCCGTCGAACTTCGCGACGTACAGAGCGACGTCCCGCGGGTCCGTGACGATCACTTCGGCATGGACGGTCTCCACGGTCACGGCCCTGTCGTCCCGGACGACGAAGGCGTGATTGGGGATGTCGTGCTTCGGGCCGGCGAGCGGAACCACCCGCAGATCCACATGAGGGATACGCGACACGGAGACGAGCCGGTCCAACTGCCCCGCCATGACCAGCGGGGGCACGATGAGCCACGACAGCACCGGTTCAGTGATCACGAAACGCAGAGTCTTGCTGCCGTCGTACAGGACTTCCTGCCGCTCGATCCTCGCGCTCACGGTCTCTCGAACCGTGGCCTCCGTCAGGTCCTTGTGGCGGGACAGGATCGCCCGCATGTACTCCGGGGTCTGGAGGAGCCCAGGGACGAGCGCGGGCTGGAACAGTCGAAGCGTGCCCATGTCGGCGTCGACGGCCTTGAGCTTCCGCTGTGCCTTGTGCAGCCCCGCGCGCTGGATCAGACGCCACGCCTTGGCCTCGGTGGCGACGGCACGGGCCGCGTCCATGTACTCGGCCTTCACCTGGTCGGACACGCCGATCGCGGTGAGGATGCGCTCGACGTCGTCGGCGCTGGGGCTCAGCTTCCCCGTCTCGATCTTGCTGAACTTGCTCTGTGACATGACGGCACCGCGGGCCACCACCTTCGCCTCCTTGCCGGAGGCGTCACGTAGTGCCCGCAGTGCCGCGCCGAGCTCCGAACGGTTCACGTCTCGTGCTTCGCCCACCAGTCGGCGAAGCGAACGGCGTGCGCCAGAGCCGTATCCCGATAGGTGACGTACTCGGGGCCCCGGTCATCGGCCAGCACGTCCGCCCCGAGGAAGCCGCCCGCTTCGTCGTACCGTATGGGGGCGGCGACGGTGTCGTCGAACAGCCAGAAGTCTCCGACGCCCGGCGGCAGCGGACTCGGCTGCTCCGTCACGTCCAGGATGAAGAACTCCTCGCCGGCCGTGGCGTTCGTGACGTAGCCCCATCCGAGCTCGAAGCGCAGATACGGGGTGAGGGGCCGGGCGAGCACGTGCACCCGGTACATCCGCCGCCCGGCGGTGGTGTGCGTCCGTACGTCGGCAAGCCAGTCGGCGTTGTAGTCGTCGGGCTTGGGCAGACCGTCCAGGTACATCCGGTACGCGTCCACGCTGCCAGATCGGCTGTAGTCGGCGAGGGTTTCCAGCCGGAACGCCTCTCGCTGGAACGAGCCGAAGAGATCTCCGAGGGTCCTAGTCACTGAGCTGGGCTCCGAACGCCTCTCGGATCAGGTCCATGGGGATCTCCACGAGGGTTTCGTGAGCGGGAATCGAGAGCCCGTGGTCCGTGGGCGTCTCGCCCTGCACGAGGATCGTTCCCCGGTCCGTCTTGTAGATGGTGGGGCAGTCGGACTTGTCGCACGTCGTGGCGAGCATGGTCACCTTCATGCACGTTCCCTTCCCGAAGTTCCCTGTCCTGTCTAATCGTTGCCTTGCACTGCAGTGCGCAGCAAGGGGTTCCGATTTCCAAGACGGGAAACCGGGCGCCTTGCTCCGCGCAAAAGCTGTAATCAGCCATGCGAGTTTTTTGCCTCCCTGCCGAGCAATCTCGGGAGGGGTAGGGGGTCACCCCCTGTTCAGTACGGCGGACGCTCCGCTTCGCGCTGAGAGCGACGCTCGGCAACCCATCCGCCCGGTTGATGCTTCGCGGTCTCTCGGTTGTGGCACGACGTGCACAGCGGACGCAGCCGCGACCACGCATCGGGATCGGGCACGCCACGCGACCAGCGAGCGACGTGACTCCGGGAAGTGGTCAGCCACCGCCGCTGGCTTCGTACACAGCACGCACCACGGATGGGCGTAGAGGTAGCGGCGCCGGATGTTCGGCCACCGTCGCCCGTACGCGCTCGTCCCTGGTGTCTCCCGTAGTGCGTTCGCCTCACGCTCGTGTGCGGCACAGCGTCCGCCACGGGCGGTCAGTTCGGGGCACGCGGGTACCGAGCACGGGGGGCGGGGCCGTCGGGGCATGGGCAATCATCTCCCCTCCCATGGATGGACGTTGCGGTGTGTTTCCTCTCCGGCTCTTTGCCTCCATGTCCCATGACTGAGCGGATGACACAGAACATGTTCCAAAGGTCGTGGTGCAGCATGTACGCATGTCGCGCACCCACGATGACCCGCACCCACAGTTCGAACTACTGGCAAGCCCAGCACACTTGACTGTTCAGTGGGCCCCGGCGTGAGTCGTCGGTGAACTAAAGACCCGTACTGGTCGGCAGCGGGACTACCGGTGAGCTGTAGTCCTCACCCTGTCTGACGTGGTGGGCTCACAATCAACCGCTTGTTGGGCCCTACGTTCCGCAGAGCTGAACCACTGCACGCCCCTGCGCAAACTGTTTGCCCCCTGCACGCCTTACGGCGCAGCGGGCGGTGTTAGTTGACTCCTCACAGGAGCGGCAACCAGCCCACCGAGATTTCGATGAACGCACCCACATGCGAAAGGCAGCCATGACAACCGACGCCAAGACCCGACCCGTTTTCGAACTGCGGGCGGGACCGGTGCACTTGACCATTCAGCGCGTCCCGTCCTGGCTCGTCGCCGTGGTCACCACTGCTGGCGGGGTAGCCGGAACATGGTGGGCACAGCGGTAGGCGAGCCGGGATTGTTGCCGTACAGCACCTTCACGAAGTGCGGCACGATCCAGCGGCCCCGAACTCCGTCCGCGTCTTCAACCCATGACAGCCCCGGCACAGCACTTGAACATTGCCGTCCGTGTCGGTCCCTCCCATCGAGAGGGGCCGCACGTGGTCCACGTCCACCGCATCGGCGGGGAAGTCGTCTAGGCACCAGTCACACCAGGCCGAGCCCCGTCCGTCGATACGGCTCCGGAGCCGTGCAGCAGCATCGTTCCGGGCCGCTCGTCGTCGGCTCCGTGCTCGGCGAGTGCGGACGGTCGGCCGTCGCTCGTACGCCCCGTGGTGGGTCTTGCAGCGGCCCCGATGGGTCGCCGGCTCCGTGCAGTCGATACAGCGCATGGCGCCCCCTCGATGTCGTCGGCCTGGTCGTCGTTCTCTGCGTGCCCGCCCCCGGACTCGAACCGGGAACCTTCGCGGTCTAAGCGCGACGCCTCTTGCCGTTGGGCCGGCGGGCTTCGTCGTCCGCCTCTGCCCACTCGTCCGCCAGCGTGCGCCCGGTCGGCGTGACTTCCCGTGTCTCCGGTCGGGCCGGGGTTGCCTTCAGCATCGCCATGCGGTTGTCGAGGGCGTCCGCGCGTTCCTGCCAGGCCCGTTTTGCCGCGCTGGACTTCTGGCGGCCCTTCTCTTCCTGGTGCGCTTCGTACTCGGCGAGAGTCGCGGCGATCTCCGGAGCGGGGTCGTAGCCGGGTGTGACGATGGTGCGGCTGATGGGATCGGGCCGACCAGGGCGAGGAATTCGCGCTCTACGTACTCTTCGAACCAGTCCGCGCGGATCGCCACGGGTGCGGGGCACTTGATGCCCGTCAGGTGTGCAGTGCACTTGTAGCTTGCTGCTTGAACTCCCCTGGTCTTGTTGGACATGTGATACATGCGGCTGCCACAGCCGGCGCAGTGCGCGACCCGCAGCAGCTTGGACGCCTGGTCGCTGCGGCTGTGGGGCGTGCACCTCTCACGATGGGCCGCGAACGCCCTGCCCACCACGTCGAACTCCTCACGGGTGAGAACCGGCGTCGTGGTCACCATGACCGGCATCCCCTGCCCGTCCCGGACCGGCTTGCCGTCGTGCATCTTCCAGCCGATCAGAGCCGGGGACGTGATGAAGGAATCCCGCCTTCGGCATGTCCACGATCCTGTAGCCGTACGTCGGCCGTCCGCCCTTCCAGCGGTACGGCATCAGCCGCATAGCGGCCTGCGCGCCGGTCACCCGGTCCTTGATGCTCTGCGCCTCCACCTGGGCGGCGAAGGCGAGCATCATCATCATGAGTTCGGACGTGGGGTCCATCGGGTTGCGGAAGTCGAACACCAGCCGGCCCCCACCGATCCCTTCGGCGAAGACGAGCATCTTCCGGTGCTCCCTCGCCCAGCGGGCAAGGTCGTGCATGTCGGCCATGGACCGGACGGCACGGTCGAAGCGCCACCAAACGAGCGCGTCGAACTCGTCCGGCCGGGCGAGCCACTTGCCCAGCTCGGGGCGGTCGAAGGGGGTCACCCTGGACGCGGACACGTCCAGGTCCACCGCTTTGCGTGCTGCGTCCCCCTCTCCGAAATCGATCCCGAGCGCTGCGGCGGCCTGGTCGTCCGCGTCGCGCTGCCGCTCGGGGCTGGTGGTCTCGTCGGTCCAGACGGACAGCCGGACGACGCGTACGCCGCGCAGGCTGTCCGGCTCGACCGTTACGGGCTGTCTGCGATCTGTCCCCACGCTGGCTGTAGAGAGCGGGAAGATCCCGCGTCCCTCCGCAGTCGAGAGCCCACCGTCATGCCCCTCTGTGTGCCGTTCCTCCATGCTCCCCGTAGGGCCGGACGAGTTCCCGCTTCCGTCCGCCTCGCGTTTCGTCCTCACAGTCTCTATAGGGGACAACGGATTCCCGCGAGCCCTCACACGCTCGCTGACCTGCGCAGATGCTGCCATGACCGGCACGCCTCCAGAACGGTGGTTCCGGAGCGATCGGAGACCCTGCCGGGCACCCGTTCTGCCTGGTCCGGCACTGAGCCGGAGGCCCCGCGAGCCGGTGGCCCGATCCTTTCGATCTTTGTCTTCCGGCCTGTTTCGGAGGCACGGGGCGGCCTCGGAGGATGAGGGGGAACCGGACGTACGAAGAGGGGGGAGCCGATCATGGCCCTGGAGATGCGAGACCGCTGTGAGCGCTGTGAGACGGCGACTCTGACCGTGGACGGACCGGCCCGGATCTGCACGTACGAGTGCAGCTTCTGCGTACCGTGCGCCGACGCGATGAACGACGTCTGCCCCAACTGCGGCGGCGAACTCGTCCCCCGCCCGCGCCGGGCCCTCCGCTAGGCCCTCGGCCAGGACCTCGGCCAGGACCTCGGCCAGGACCGATCCCCCGGCTTCCCTTCGCGGGTGAGGAGCCGACCGGTCAGCTTTCTCGCGGAAGAGCAGGGGGACTGACCGCAGCGGGCCGCTTCCTGGGCGGGGCGGGACGCGGCGCCGGAGGACGTGGTGCCGGAGGGGCCGGGGGCGGGGCGTCCGGTGCCGGTGGGCGTGGTGCTGGGGGACGCGGTGCCGGCGAGGTCGGGGGCGGGGCGTCCGGTGCCGGGGCGTCCGATGACGGCGGGCGTGGTGCCGGGGGGCCCGGTGCCGGTGGGCGGGGCTTGGGGATGGGTGGGCGTGGGGGCAGCATGTGGGTGTCGATGTAGTCGAGGACGGCCGCGTTCCACTCGCGCGTGGGCCAGGCCGACACCCACGCCCGTAACCGCCGGGCGACCCTCTCCCGCTCGGCCCGGTCGTACCCGCCTCTCAGGAGCACCGCGTGGCTGCGGGTGATGATCCCGTGGTGGTGGCGGAAGACCTGGGGGTCCATGGCGAAGGGCAGCGCCAGCCACCTACGGATGCAGTCGTCCGCCCAGGCCGCCCCGACCCCCGTACGGAAGTGCTGGGGCAGCGTCGACACGAGGGTGTCCAGCACACCGTTGACGTTCGACGACGGCCCGTGGCGCTCGGCGTGGTCCAGGCAGAGTTCGACGGTGCGGATCCAGTCGCGTGCCTCCTCCCACGTCGTGAGGTACGGCCCCAGCTGGAACGCCGTCCCCGCCATCCGCGGGATGAGGTCCTCGTTGTCGGGGTTGGCGCGGGCCCAGTCGAGCAGCGCCCGCAGGATCGTCGGGCTCATCAGCCGCTGGCGCAGCACCCACTTGCTGAAGTACGCGAAGTCCTGCTGCGGCGTGTGGAGGCCCACCCAGGTGTCGACCATGTCCCGCACCTCGGGAGAGGCGTCTCCGTGCGGCAGCTGCTTGAGAAGCGCGCCGAGGACGAACTGGGCCTCCGGGGTCGTGCCGTGGCTCCTGAGCCAGGCGAGGGCGGTGGCGATCGCCGTCCTCGTCGTGTCGGCGTCCAGGTCGACTCGGGAGAGCAGCGAGTTGAGGACGAACTGCGCCTCGGTGATGGCGCCGTGGTGCCTGAGCCAGACGAGGCCCGCGGCGATCGCCCTCTTCGCCGTCTCGGGGTCGAGGTCGGCGCGTGCCAGCAGGGGCCCGAGGACGAAGCCGACGTCCAGGGTGGTGGCGTGGGTGCCGAGCCAGGTGAGGCCGGTCGCGTTCGCCTTCGCCGCCGCGCCGGGGGCGACGTCGAGATCGGTCCGGGAGAGCAGGGGGTTGAGGACGAACTGGGCTTCCCGGGCCGTGGGGTGCGCGGCGAGCCAGGCGAGAGCGGTGGTGATCGCCACCCGTGCCGCGTCGGCGTCCAGGTCGGTACGGGGCAGGAGGCGGCTGTGGACGAACTGCGCTTCCTGCGCGGTCGTGTGGGTGGTGAGCCAGGTGAGGGCGGTGGTGATCGCCTTCGCCGCCGCGTCGGGGTCGAGGTCGGTACGGGACAGCAGCGGGCCCAGGACGAAGCTCGCCTGCCCGTTCTGCCCGTGCCGCGCGAGCCAGGACCACACCGTGGGCAGCAGGAGCCGGGCGCCCTCCTCGGGGAGGTGGTGGAGTCCCCGGTAGAGCAGGTGCCGGGCGACGATGCGGGTGCCGAAGTCCGCGAGCCAGGGGCCGACGACCTGCGGCCAGCAGTGGACCGCGGACACGGACCAGGGCGCGCCCGAGCAGACCGCGCCGAGGGCGTAGCTGCCGACGCCGGCGTCGAGGCGCAGGACGGCGCCGAGAGCCGCGGTGTGCTGGGTGAACCAGGTGTTCAGTACGGCGGAGACGGGCCCCGAACGGTCCGCGAGCGCCAGGTCGTTGACGAGCCGCCCGACGTTCAGCGCGGCGCGGCCCACCGCGCGGGGGCTCACGAGACACCCGGCGAGCAGGGCGTACGCCCCGGCGGTGTCCGGCGCCCCGTCCCGCTCGGGCAGGAGGACGGACTCGACGAGCTGGTCGGTGACGAGGTCGTGGGCGACGGTCAGCATGCCGTCGGGGTCGCTCTCCAGCCAGCCGAGGGAGAGGAGGGTGGCGACGACGTCCTCGGCGCGCGGTATCACTCCCTGCGGTATCACTCCCTGCGGTCCGGCTCCCTGCGGTCCGGCTCCCTGTGGTCCGGCTCCCTGCGGTCCGGTTCCTTGTGGTCCGGCTCCTTGTGGTCCGGCTCCCTGCGGTCCGGTTCCTTGTGGTCCGGCTCCTTGTGGTCCGGCTCCCTGTGGTCCGGCGAGTGCCGTGCCGTCCCCGGCCACCTCCGGTCCCCCCGCCGCCGCCGCCAGCGCCGCGCGTGCCGCCGTCGTCACTTCCTCGCGCGGCTGCGGGCACGCCGCCGTGGCAGCGGCGGCGGCCACGAGGGAGTGGGAGGCGCGCGCCGGTACGAAGGCATGGGTGCGGCCCGGCACGGCCAGGTCGTCCTCGCCGAGGCGGCTCTTCAGCCACCGGGGGATCTCCCCGCCCTCCCGCAGCCCCGTCGGCTCCGGCAGGGACAGGCCCGAGGTGACGCGCCGCTCCACCTCGCGCGCGACGAGCAGCGCGACGATCGGGCGGTGCCCGCAGATCTCCCGCATCCGCGCGATGCCGTAGTGCTCCGTCGCCGCGGGGGCGAGCGCGTGCAGGGCGTTGTCGGCGACCTGCTGCTGGAAGGCGTCGTCCTGGCGCAGCTCCACCTCGTCGAACAGGTCGTGCAGCTGCCCCCGGTTGGCCCTCCGCAGCCACCCGGGGCGTACGGACGCGAGGATCGCGACGGGGATGTCGCGGCGGCGCGCCGCCGGGATGAGCCGGTGCCGCAGCGCCGGCAGGTCGAGCTGCGACTCGTTGAGGTAGTCGACGACGACGAGGGCCGGGGTCTGCTCCGCGCAGACCTGCTCGGCGATGACCTCGGTGACGGAGCTGTCCTCGCCGGGCAGGACGTGCAGGACGCGCCAGCCCGCGTCGAGGGCGATCCGGCCCACCTCGATGCCGGCCCGGGTCTTTCCCGTGCCGGCCGCGCCCACGAGCAGGACGCCCCGGTCGCCCGAGCCGACGAGACGGACGAAGAGGTTGGCGGGCTCGGCCGGGTGGTCGGGTCCAGGTGAGACGAAGGAGAGCTGCTCGGAGGTGAGGTTCTTCTTGAAGTCACCGAAGCCGCTGACGAGTTCGTGCTGCGGGATGACCGCGCGCAGCACCGGCTCCGGCTCGGGTTCGGGCGGTTCGTCGCCGAGGGCGACGGGCCGGGGCTCGTACCGTACGCCACCGAGGAGGAGCTGGTGGCGGAGGTCCGGGTCGTCGAGGGCGTCAGCGATGGGCTCGGCCTCGGCGCCGGCGATCCCGGCGGCGGGCAGCCGGTGCGCCTGCACACCGATGAGGAGTCCACCGGTGGGGGTGAGGAACGCGGCGCCCGACATGCCCCGCCACGGGTCGGGGTCCTCCTCGCCCGGGGCCGGGAGGGGCGCGGTGGTCGTGTACTGGAGGTCGAGGTACCTCGACTTCATGTTGGAGCCCAGCAGGACGAACCCCTGGGCCTGCCGGCTGTCCCGCCGCCGCAGGCCCTCGATGCCGGGCTCCTTGGGACGGGTCGCGAAGGCCGGGAAACCGATCCCGATGAAGGGCACGCTGCCCGCGCCCGGCGGCAGGACGCCGAAGGACACCGCCTGGACGGTGTCCGCGGGGGCGTCGTCGAGGCGTAACAGGGCCAGGTCCCGGCCGTCCTTGCCGCGCCATACGGGCGTCGCCGCCAGCGCGATGTCGCCGCCGCCGAGGCGGACGGTGCACGTGCCGGGGCGCGGGTCCTCGCCGAAGAGGTGGTTCACGGTGAGGACGAGCCGGTTCGCTATGCGGTATCCGGAGCCGTACCCGATCGTGCCGTTCCCCGTGACGACGACCTCGGCCACCCGGGCCGTGTCGGGTACGGTCACGGGCCGTTCAGCCGGCACCGAGGAGGTCGGAGACGTCGTCGCCGGTGAGGACCTTCTGCCCGGTCGTGGCCTCCTCCGCGGAGAGCGTCATCCGCACCGTGTGCGTCTGGCCGCTCTTCGCGCCCGCCTTGCCGCCGAGCGAGACCACCCAGAACTTCATGCCCGCGTTCGCCTCGGCGGACTTCTCCACGGAGACCTGGAGCTCCAGGTCGATGGAGTCGATACGGAACCTCACGTCCTCGTTCGCCGCCTCCAGCCGGGCGCGGCTGATCTCTGAGCGCAGCGAGGCGAGCAGGTCGGAGAGTTCGATGTCCATGCTCATGAGACCCCCGTGGTCGTGCGAAGCGGTGCTCGTCAAGTGTTGCAGAAGGGTAGCGAGTTCGGCAGTGGTCCGACGGGTGCCGGAAAATCAAAGCAAGCATGCTTGATTGTTTTCTGGTTCGCTGCCATGCTCCGGGACACGCCGCCGAGCGCCGCCGTCGCCGTCGTCGTGCCGCCGCTGTGTCCCGAGGGGAGCGCACCGTGTCCGATCCCGCCGTCGTCCTCGACGATCTGCGCGAGGAGAGCCAGGAACTCGACAGGCTCGTACGTGAGTTGAGTCCGGAGCGGTGGGCGGCGCCGACCCCCGCGCCCGGCTGGACCGTCGCCCACCAGATCGCCCACCTCGCCTGGACCGACCGGGCGGCCCTCCTCGCCGCCACCGACCCCGAGGCCTTCGCCGTCGAGACGGAGAAGGCCCTCGCCGCCCCCGACCGCTTCGTCGACGAGGGCGCGGAGGAGGGCGCGAAACTGCCGCCCGCCGAGCTCCTCGCCGCCTGGCGCGCGGGCCGCGAGCGCCTCCAGGACGCCCTCCGGGCGGTTCCTCAGGGCGTGCGCTTCCCCTGGTACGGGCCGCCGATGAGCGCCCCGGCCATGGCCACCGCCCGGCTGATGGAGACCTGGGCGCACGGCCAGGACGTCGCCGACGCCCTCGGGGCCGTCCGCGCGCCCACCGCCCGGCTCCGGCACGTCGCCTGGATCGGCGTCCGGGCCCGCGACTACGCCTTCCTCGTGCGGGGGATCCCGGCGCCCGTCGAGCCCTTCCGCGTCGAACTCACCGCCCCCGGCGGCGAGATGTGGGCGTACGGGCCCGAGGGCGCCGCCCAGACCGTCACCGGCCCCGCCCTCGACTTCTGCCTCCTCGTCACCCAGCGCGTCCATCGCGAGGACACCGCGCTCGTCGCGCACGGCCCCGACGCCGAGCGCTGGCTCGGCATCGCCCAGGCCTTCGCCGGCCCGGCGGGCACCGGCCGCGCGCCCAGGGAGGCGGAGTAGTGGTCCTCCGCATCGGCAACGCCTCCGGCTTCTACGGCGACCGCTTCGACGCCGTCCGCGAGATGCTCACCGGCGGCGAGCTCGACGTCCTCACCGGCGACTACCTCGCCGAGCTGACCATGCTCATCCTCGGTCGCGACCAGCTCAAGGACCCGGCCGCCGGATACGCGAAGACGTTCCTGCGCCAGATGGAGGAGGGCCTCGGCCTCGCCCACCAGCGCGGCGTCCGCATCGTCGCCAACGCGGGCGGCCTGAACCCCGCCGGACTCGCCGAGGCCCTGCGTGCGCTCGCCGCGAAGCTCGGCCTGCCGACCCGGATCGCCCACGTCGAAGGCGACCGACTGCCCTGGCAGGACGGGGTGTTGACGGCCAACGCCTACCTCGGCGGAGCCGGTATCGCCGCCTGCCTCGCCGCCGGGGCCGACGTCGTCGTCACCGGCCGCGTCACCGACGCGGCCCTCGTCACCGGACCCGCGCAGTGGCACTTCGGCTGGGGCCCGGAGGAGTACGACAGGCTGGCGGGCGCGGTCGTCGCCGGGCACGTCCTGGAGTGCGGCACCCAGGCCACCGGCGGCAACTACGCCTTCTTCGCCGCACACGACCCGTCCACCCTCCGCCGCCCCGGCTTCCCGCTCGCCGAGCTCCACGCCGACGGCAGCGCCGTCATCACCAAGCACCCCGGCACGGGCGGCCTCGTCGACGTCGGTACGGTCACGGCCCAGCTGCTGTACGAGACGGCCGGCGCCCGCTACCCCGGCCCCGACGTGACGGCCCGCCTCGACACCGTACGGCTCGTCCAGGAAGGACCCGACCGGGTCAGGATCCACGGCGTGACGGGCGAGGCCCCGCCCCCCACCCTCAAGGTCGGCCTCAACCGCCTCGGCGGCTTCCGCAACGAGGTCGTGTTCGTCCTCACCGGCCTCGACATCGAGGCCAAGGCGCGGCTCGTCCGCGACCAGATCGAGGACGCCCTGGAGCGCGCCGACTCCCGCCCCCAGGAGGTCCGTTGGGAGCTGGTCCGCACCGACCGCCCCGACGCCCCCACCGAGGAGACCGCGAGCGCCCTGCTCCGCCTCGTCGTCCGCGACCCCTCCCCGGAAGCCGTCGGCCGCACCCTGACCGGCGCCGCGATCGAACTGGCCCTCGCGAGCTACCCCGGCTTCCACGTCACCGCGCCCCCCGGGAAGGGCGCCCCCTACGGCGTCTTCGGGGCCGCGTACGTCCCCGCCGCCGACGTCCCGCACACGGCCGTGCTCCCGGACGGCACCCGCGTCCCCGTCCCCGTACCGCCGAGCGGCGCGGACCTGGTCCCCGTACCCGACCCGGAGCTCCCACCGCCCCTCCCGTACGACTCCACCCGCCGCGCCCCCCTCGGCCGGATCGCCGGCGCCCGCAGCGGCGACAAGGGCGGCGACGCCAACGTCGGCGTCTGGGTCCGCACGGACGAGGAGTGGCGCTGGCTCGCGCACGCGCTGACCGTGGAGACGTTCCGCGAACTCCTGCCGGAGACAGCGGAGTTGCCGATCGCGCGGCATGTCCTCCCGCATCTCCGGGCTCTCAACTTCACCGTCTCCGGGATCCTCGGCGACGGCGTCGCCTCCCAGGCCCGGTTCGACCCCCAGGCCAAGGCCCTCGGCGAGTGGCTCCGCTCCCGGCACCTGGACATACCGGAGGTACTCCTGTGACCGTCCTCGCCACCGCCCTCGACACCGGCGGACCCGAGTACCGAGAGCACCGCGCCGCGATGCTCGACAAGCTCGCCGCCCTCGAAGGCGAGCACGCCAAGGCCCTCGCGGGCGGCGGCGAGAAGTACACGGCCCGGCACCGGGGGCGCGGCAAGCTCCTCGCCCGCGAGCGCGTAGAGCTGCTCGTCGACCCCGACAGCCCCTTCCTGGAGCTGTCGCCGCTCGCCGCCTGGGGCAGTGCCTCCCCCGAGTACACAGTGGGCGCCTCGCTCGTCACCGGCATCGGGGTCGTCGAGGGCGTCGAGTGCCTGATCACGGCCAACGACCCGACCGTGCGCGGCGGCGCCTCCAACCCGTGGACGCTGAAGAAGGCCCTGCGGGCCAACGAGATCGCGTTCGCCAACCGGCTGCCCGTCATCTCCCTCGTCGAGTCGGGCGGCGCCGACCTGCCCTCCCAGAAGGAGATCTTCATCCCCGGCGGGGCGCTCTTCCGCGACCTCACCCGCCTCTCCGCCGCCGGCATCCCCACTGTCGCGGTCGTCTTCGGCAACTCGACGGCAGGCGGCGCGTACGTCCCCGGCATGTCCGACCACACCGTGATGATCAAGGAGCGGTCGAAGGTCTTCCTCGGCGGCCCGCCGCTCGTGAAGATGGCGACGGGGGAGGAGAGCGACGACGAGTCCCTCGGCGGTGCCGAGATGCACGCCAGGACCTCCGGCCTCGCCGATCACTACGCCGTCGACGAGGTCGACGCGCTCCGCCAGGCCCGCCGGATCGTCGCCCGCCTCAACCACCGCAAGGCGCACACCGATCCGCCACTCGCGCAGCCCCCGAAGTACGACGAGGACGAACTCCTCGGGATCGTTCCCGGCGACCTCAAGACGCCCTTCGACCCGCGCGAGGTGATCGCCCGGATCGTCGACGGCTCCGACTTCGACGAGTTCAAGCCGCTGTACGGGACCTCGCTCACGACCGGGTGGGCGTCCCTGCACGGCTATCCGGTCGGCATCCTCGCCAACGCGCAGGGCGTGCTGTTCTCCGCCGAGTCGCAGAAGGCGGCGCAGTTCATCCAGCTCGCCAACCAGCGCGACATCCCGCTCCTCTTCCTCCACAACACCACCGGCTACATGGTCGGCAAGGAGTACGAGCAGGGCGGCATCATCAAGCACGGCGCGATGATGATCAACGCCGTCGCGAACTCGCGCGTCCCCCACCTCTCCGTCCTCATGGGCGCGTCGTACGGCGCCGGGCACTACGGCATGTGCGGCCGGGCGTACGACCCCCGCTTCCTCTTCGCCTGGCCGAGCGCGAAGTCCGCCGTCATGGGGCCGCAGCAGCTCGCCGGCGTCCTGTCGATCGTGGCGCGCGCGAGCGCGGCGGCGAAGGGACAGCCGTACGACGAAGACGCCGACGCCGGTCTCCGCGCGCTCGTCGAGGCGCAGATCGAGTCGGAGTCCCTCCCGATGTTCCTCTCGGGGCGGCTGTACGACGACGGGGTCATCGACCCCCGCGACACCCGCACGGTCCTCGGGCTGTGCCTGTCCGCGATCCACACGGCACCGGTCGAGGGCGCGCGCGGCGGCTTCGGCGTCTTCCGGATGTGAGGCCCAGATGACCGACGTGACCGAACCGAAGCCCCTGACGACGCCCCCGGCCGTCCCGCCCCCGGCCGTCCCGATCTCGACCCTCCTGGTCGCGAACCGGGGAGAGATCGCCTGCCGGGTCTTCCGCACCTGCCGTGAGCTGGGCATCTCCACCGTGGCCGTGTACTCCGACGCGGACGCCGACGCCCTGCACGTCCGGGAGGCCGACGCGGCGGTACGGCTGCCGGGGGCGGCGCCCTCGGAGACGTACCTGCGCGGCGACCTCGTCGTGCGGGCGGCGCTCGCGGCGGGTGCCGACGCCGTCCACCCCGGCTACGGCTTCCTCTCCGAGAACGCCGACTTCGCGCGGGCCGTGACCGCCGCCGGTCTCGTCTGGATCGGCCCGCCGCCGGAGGCCATCGAGGCGATGGCCTCGAAGACCCGGGCGAAGGAGCTCATGCGGGTGGAGCCGCTCACGGAGGTGACCGCGTCCGACCTCCCCGTCCTGGTGAAGGCGGCGGCGGGCGGCGGCGGGCGCGGCATGCGGATCGTCCGCGAACTCGACGAACTGGAAGGCGCGTTGAAGGCCGCGTCCGCCGAGGCGGAGAGCGCCTTCGGGGACGGCGAGGTCTTCGTCGAGCGGTACGTGGAGAACGGCCGGCACGTGGAGGTGCAGGTCCTCGCGGACCGGCACGGCGGCGTCCGGCTGATCGGCTCCCGCGACTGCTCGCTCCAGCGCCGCCACCAGAAGGTGATCGAGGAGAGCCCCGCCCCCGGATACCCCGAGGAATTCCTCCAGGGGCTGTACGAGCGGGCGAGGGACGCCGCGACGGCCGTCGGCTACGTCGGCGCGGGAACGGTCGAGTTCCTCGTCGACGAGGACCACGCGGTGCACTTCCTGGAGATGAACACCCGCCTCCAGGTCGAGCACCCCGTGACCGAGGAGGTGTACGGCATCGACCTCGTCGCCCTCCAGATCGCCGTCGCCGAGGGCGCCCGGCTCCCCGCCGTCCCGACGGCGCCGAGCGGCCACGCCGTGGAGGCCCGGCTCTACGCCGAGGACCCGGCCACGGGCTGGACCCCGCAGGCGGGCCTCCTGCACCGCCTGGAGTTCCCCACCGGGCCGGGCATCCGCGTCGACACCGGATACGCCTCCGGGGACACCGTGCCCGTGCACTACGACGCCATGCTCGCCAAGGTCGTCGCGCACGCGCCGACCCGCGCCGAGGCCGTCCGCAAGCTCGCCCACGCCCTCGAACGGACGGTGATCCACGGTCCCGCCACCAACCGGGACCTGCTCGTCGCCTCCCTGCGGCACCCCGAGTTCGCGGACCCCGCCCGGCTCGGCACCGGGTTCTACGAGCGGAACCCGGACGCGCTGGCCGCCCCCCGGGACGGCGAGGTGTACGCGGCGGTCGCCGCCGCGCTCGCCGAGGCCGCAGGGAACACGGGCAGGTTCGGCGGCTGGCGCAACATCGCCTCCCAGGACCAGGTCAAGGCGTACGGCGAGCACGAGATCCGCTACCGGCCCGCGCGGGGCGGCGGCTACGAGGTCACGGCCCCCGAGGGCGTCCGGGTCGTGTCGGCCGCTCCCGACGGCGTACGCCTCGACATCGGCGGAGTCGTACGGCGCTTCGACGTCACCGCGTACGAGGACGGCACCGTCCACGCCGGCCCCCACCGCCTCACCGCCCGCCCCCGCTTCCCCGACCCCGCCGACCAGCGGGAACCCGGCTCCCTGCTCGCCCCCATGCCCGGCACCGTCGTCCGGGTCGCGGACGGCCTGGCCGTCGGCGACCGGGTCACCGCGGGACAGCCGCTCCTCTGGCTGGAGGCCATGAAGATGGAGCACCGCGTCACCGCTCCCGCCTCCGGCACGCTCACCGCGCTCCACGCCGCCCCCGGCCGCCAGGTCGAGGTCGGCGCCCTGCTCGCCGTCGTACAGACCGAAGCACAGGAGGACAAGACCGTATGAGCAGCATGATCGAGAGTGAAGAGCTCACCGCGCTCCGCGCCGCCGTCTCCGCGCTCGGGCACCGCCACGGCCCCGGCTTCGACCGGGCAGCCCTGTGGGCCGAGGCGGGCAAGCTCGGCTACCTCGGGGTGAACCTCCCCGAGGAGTACGGCGGCGGGGGCGGCGGCATGGCCGAGCTGTCGATCGTCCTGGAGGAGGCGGGCGCCGCCGGGGCCCCGCTCCTCATGATGGTCGTCTCGCCCGCCATCTGCGGCACGGTCATCGCCCGCTTCGGCACGGAGGAGCAGAAGCGGACCTGGCTCCCGGGCCTCGCGGACGGCTCGAAGACCATGGCCTTCGGCATCACGGAACCCGACGCGGGCTCCAACTCCCACCGCATCACGACCACCGCGACCCGCACCGAGGAGGGCTGGGTCCTGAGCGGCCGGAAGGTCTTCGTCTCGGGCGTCGACATCGCGGACGCGACCCTGATCGTGGGCCGCGCGTCCGACGCCCGTACGGGCAGCCTCAAGCCCTGTCTCTTCATCGTCCCGCGCGACGCGCCCGGCTTCGGGCGGCGCCACATCGAGATGGAACTGGACGCCGACGAGAAGCAGTTCGAGCTCACGCTCGACGACGTCCACCTGCCGGCGGACGCCCTCGTCGGCGACGAGGACGCGGGCCTGCTCCAGCTCTTCGCCGGGCTCAACCCGGAGCGGATCATGACGGCGGCGTTCGCGATCGGCATGGGCCGGTACGCGCTCGCGCAGGCGGTGCGGTACGCGAAGGAGCGCACCGTCTGGAAGGCGCCGATCGGCGCGCACCAGGCCATCGCGCACCCGCTCGCGCAGGCCCACATCGAGCTGGAACTGGCCCGCCTGATGATGGCGAAGGCGGCCCAGCTCTACGACGCGGGCGACGACATGGGCGCGGGCGAGGCCGCCAACATGGCGAAGTACGCGGCTGCCGAGGCCTGTGTGAAGGCCGTCGACCAGGCCGTCCACACCCTCGGCGGCAACGGCCTGACGAAGGAGTTCGGCCTGGCCCGGCTGGTCACGGCGGCCCGCGTGGCGCGGATCGCCCCCGTCAGCCGGGAGATGATCCTCAACTTCGTCTCGCACCAGACGCTGGGGCTGCCCAAGTCGTACTGAGGTATGACCTCGCATCTGGCTCCAGGGTGCGACGACGGCGACACCGTGGGGGCGGGACAGTGCGGGCGTCAGCCCAGCGAGGGTGAGGAGCCCGAAGATGTCCCCGATCGCCACCACGGTCCGCACCACCGCACGCGCCTTCCTCGCCCTCCCGTGCGGCGCGGCGGCGGTCGCGCTGACCCTGACGGGCCGGCGCGACCGGGCCGCGCGCCTGCGGGCACGGCTCGCCGACGGGCCGGGTCGTGATGCGGTCGGCGGGGCGGGTCGCGAGGCAGCCGGCGGGCCGGGTCGCCGCGAGGCCGTCGCCGAGCCGGGTCGCGAGGCCGCCGGCGGGTTCGGCGGCTGGACCGGTGGCCGGGTGCTCTCCCGTGCCGCGCTCGGGCTGCCGCTGGACACGGCGGCCTTCGTGCTCGTCGGCTACGCGCTGTTCAACACCGTCCGCAACCTCGGCTACCCGATCTGGTACCTGGACACCGACTACCACCAGGCCTGGGGCGGCCCGACCATGGCCGGTGTCTGGGCGGTCCACGCCTTCGGCTGGCTGCTGTGCCTCGCCGTGCTGCTGCACTGGCCGGTGCGGTGGCTCGCGCGCGGCCAGGCCGCGCTGGACCGCCGCGTGACCCGCACGGGCGGCCGGTGACGTCAGTCCTCGTCGTCGCCCTGACGGTCACCGAGCAGCGTGACCTCGGAGATCCAGCGCCGCACCTCGGCCTCGAAGTCCACCCGGCCGACGTCGTGATGGGCGGCGACATACCGCAGTGCGGGCTTCTTCTCCCTCCAGGTCTTCTCGCGGAGGGCTCCCCTGCGGAGGAAGATCTCGCAGCCGACGGCGTTGGCGTGGAACACCAACTCCAGACTCTTGGCGCGCGTTTCCCCGCTCGACGACTCGCCGCTCGGCGACTGGTCGACGAGGAGGAAGCTCTGCGCGAGGTAGACGTGGTACTCGGTGCCCGGGATCGTGTCCGGGACGATCCGCGAGGTCCGGAGCTCGTATCCCGCGGTGGCCAAAGCTTCGAACACCGCGTCGTGCAGGGGCGTCGAGGTGATCCGCACCAAGTCGTCGTCCGTCTGGTCCTTGACGCCTTCGGCCTCGACCTCGGTATGCACGCCCAGCGTCGCGACCTCCCGCCCCCGCACCTCGGACAGCGGACTCTCCCACTTGAGCCGGTGCTTGATGGGCAGCCGTCGCTCCTCGCCCTTCTTGAGCGTGAACCAGCCGCTCGCGTCGGGGAAGGCGAAGGTCTCACCGCGATGCTCACCGTCGCCGTCGCCCTTGTGCGCCACCGAGACGTTGGCCGCGAGCCGCATGCTGATGGACCCCACCTCCACGTCCCGCTCGGGCGCGCGCACCACGACCTCTCCGGAGAGCCGGCCGCCCGGCCGAGCCGGCCCGGAATGAATGATCGTATCGATTTCGAGCGGTATGCCGCCCCTGCCCAACAGACGCTTGAAGACCATGCGTGCAGGTCAACCACCCACTGCCGCACGGGCGTCGGCGGCCACGGCATCGTCCGCCCGCCGCAACTCCCCGCAGACGAGGATCAGGACCGCCGCTCCGGCGAGCACCGTCCCCGGGAGGGCGAGCGCGAAGCACTGGAGGCTCTCCGGAGCCGCCGTGCGCTCCGTCGCGAAGGCCGCGACACTCATCGCGATCCCGGCCCCGAACAGCGCTCCGGTCGCCACCTGCACCCGGCCGGGCAGGCAGCGGAAGGCCGGCCACGGGTTGCCGCGGTCGGCCCCGTACGCCATCCCCCAGAGGACGGCGACCCCGAGGAGAGGGAAGAGCACGGCGAAGTCCACGACCGTCAGCGTCCGCGGGGACGGCAGCGGCAGCCGCCCCGGCAGCAGCGTCAGCGCCGCCGCCAGCAGCATCAGCGCGCTCAGTCCGCCGGAGAGGGCGGCCTGGACCTTGAAGCTCGTTCGCATGGAGGCAGGGTCCCGCCCGCGCCCACCCACCGCACTACCCGCACACGGCAGTCTCCGCTCCCCGCTCCCTGCCGGATCCCGCCTCCGCTCCCTGCCGGATCCCGCCTCCGCTCCCTGCCGGATCCCGCCGACGGCCCTCCCGGGTCCCGCCCCCCGCTCCCTGCCGGATCCCGCCGCCGCCCCCGCCGCCCCACGTCTTCCCAACAACCATGCAAGCGTGCTTGATTGTTTTCCGGTGCCGAGAGGTCTCATCTTCCATCGCCGCTCAGGGGGCAACACATGGTGTTCCACAGCGAGTACGAGCACGTTCCCACCGTCTCCCTCCCGATCCACGACGCGGTCCTCGGCCGCGCCGCCGAGTTCGGCGACACCCCGGCCCTCATCGACGGAGCCGGCGAACTGACCCTCACGCACGCCCAGGTCGACGCCTTCCACCGGCGGGTAGCCGCCGGTCTCGCCGAGGCGGGGGTCCGCAAGGGCGACGTGCTCGCCCTGCACAGCCCCAACACCGTGCTCTTCCCGATCGCGTTCTACGCCGCCACCCGCGCCGGCGCCTCCGTCACGACCGTCCACCCGCTCGCCACGCCCGAGGAGTTCGCGAAGCAGCTCCGCGACTCCTCAGCGCGCTGGATCGTCACCGTCTCGCCGCTGCTCCCCGCGGCCCGGGCGGCGGCCGAACTCGTCGGCGGCATCGCGGAGATATTCGTCTGCGACCAGGCGCCGGAAGGCGAGGGGATCCGCTCGCTGCAGTCCTTCCTGGCCTCCACCGGACCCGTCCCGGAGCCCTCCATCGACCCCGACGAGGACATCGCGGCGCTCCCGTACTCCTCCGGCACCACCGGCGTCCCCAAGGGCGTGATGCTCACGCACACGTCGATCGCCACCAACCTCGCCCAACTCGCGCCGCTGGTCCCGATGGGCCCGGGCGACCGCGTCCTCGCCGTCCTCCCCTTCTTCCACATCTACGGCCTCACGGCCCTCATGAACGCCCCGCTCCGCCAGGGCGCCACCGTCGTCGTCCTGCCCCGCTTCGACCTCGACACCTTCCTCGGCGCGATCCAGAAGCACCGCATCAACGGCCTGTACGTGGCTCCGCCGATCGTCCTCGCCCTCGCCAAGCACCCGGCCGTCGCCGACTACGACCTGTCGTCCCTGGAGTACATCGTCTGCTCCGCCGCCCCGCTCGACGCGGCTCTCGCCGAGGCCTGTTCGGCCCGCCTCAGGCTGCCGCCCGTCCGCCAGGCGTACGGCATGACGGAGCTCTCCCCGGGCACCCATGTCACCCCGCTCTCCGTCGAGAACCCGCCGCCCGGCACCGTCGGCAAGCTGCTGCCCTCCACCGAGCTGCGGATCCTCTCCCTCGACGACCCGTCGAAGGACGCCGCTCCGGGCGAGGCGGGCGAGGTCGCCATCCGGGGGCCGCAGGTCATGAAGGGGTACCTGGGCCGTCCAGACGCCACGGCCGCGATGATCGACGGCGACGGCTGGGTCCACACCGGCGACATCGGACGCGTCGACGACGACGGCTGGCTGTTCGTCGTCGACCGGGTCAAGGAGCTCATCAAGTACAAGGGCTTCCAGGTCGCGCCGGCCGAGCTCGAAGCGCTCCTCCTCACGCACGACGGCATCGCCGACGCCGCCGTCATCGGCGTCACCGACGCCGAGGGCACCGAGATCCCGAAGGCCTTCGTCGTCCGCCAGCCCACCGCGCCCGGCTCCACTGCCCCCGGCCTCCCCGCGCCCGGCCTCACCGCCGAGGACGTCATCGCGTACGTCGCCGGACGCGTCGCCCCGTACAAGAAGGTCCGCCGCGTGGAGTTCGTCGAGAGCATCCCGAGGGCGGTGTCCGGCAAGATCCTCCGCCGAGAACTGAGGGACCGCGCATGACCTCGCGTACGCCACTGCTGGACGTCTCCGAGGAGCGGGGAATCACCACCCTCGCCCTGAACTCCCCGGCCACCCGCAACGCCCTCTCCACGCACCTCGTCACCGAGCTCGCCGACGCCCTCACCGCCTGCGGCAAGGACCCGGCGGTCCGGGCGGTGGTCCTCACCCACACCGGCGGCACGTTCAGCGCGGGCGCCGACCTGAAGGCCCCGCCCAGCCCGTACGCCTTCGTGGACCTGCTCCGGCAGCTCGTCGAACTGCCGAAACCCGTCGTCGGCCTCGTCACGGGCCACGCCAGGGCCGGCGGCCTCGGCCTGCTCGGGGCCTGCGACATCGTGCTGGCGGGGGAGGCCGCGGACTTCGCGCTCACGGAGGTACGGATCGGGGTCGCGCCGGCCGTCATCTCCCTCACCCTCCTCCCGAAGCTCGACAGCCGCGCGGCCGCCCGCTACTACCTCACGGGGGAGCGGTTCGGCGTCCCCGAGGCCCTCGCCATGGGCCTCGTGACAGCCCCCGACACCGAGCTCGACGGCATCGTCGACGCCCTGCGCGCGGCCTCCCCGCAGGGCCTGCGGGAGGCGAAACGGCTGGTCACCGCTAGAGTCCTGGAAGCCTTCGAGCGCGACGCGGAGGACCTGGTGCGGAGGTCGGCCACGCTCTTCGCCTCCGCCGAGGCGCGCGAGGGGATGACGGCCTTCCTCGAACGACGGGACCCCGAATGGCGGCTGTGACCGCACCCAAGCAGGACAGGAGCCGCGCCACCCGGCAGCGGCTCCTGGAGGCCGCCGTGGCCTGTCTGGCCGAGCGTGGCTGGGCGGGGTCCACGGTGGCCGTCGTCGCCGAGCGGGCCGGCGTCTCCCGGGGCGCGGCGCAGCACCACTTCCCGACCCGTGAGGACCTCTTCACGGCGGCCGTCGAGTACGTCGCCGAGGAACGCTCGCAGGCCCTGCGCGGCCTCCCGTCCCGGGACCGCACCGAGGCCGTCGAGGCCCTCGTCGACCTCTACACCGGGCCGCTGTTCCGGGCGGCGCTGCACCTCTGGGTCGCGGCCTCCGGCGAGGACCAGCTCCGGGACCGGGTCACCGAGCTGGAGGCGCGCGTCGGCCGCGAGTCCCACCGGATCGCCGTCGAGGTCCTGGGCGCCGACGAGTCCCGCCCGGGTGTACGGGAAACGGTCCAGGGCCTGTTGGACATGGCCCGCGGCCTGGGCCTCGCCACCCTCCTGACGGACGATCGGGCGCGCCGGGAACGGGTGGTGGCCCAGTGGGCGCGGCTGGTGAACGAGGCCCTGGCGTAACGGCGGTGCCGGGCGTCGTGCGCTGATCGGGGAGCCGCGTCCGGCCGGGGGAGGCGTCCCGGGCGTCCTGGGACATCCCGTGGTTGTCCCGCACTGTCCCGTACCCGCCGTTCGAGGCCCTTTCCGACCCGCGGGCGCCTCCACGATGGCCGGGTCCCGTACCTCCGGACATCATCCGAATCCCGAGGAGCCCCCGGAATGCCGGCCACCATCCGAAGAACAGCCCGCCCCCAACCCCTCGTCCCCGACGGCCGCGACCGACGCGACGGCCGCGACCGACGCGGACGGCTCGTCTCCTGCGTCGCCGCGGCACTCGCCCTGCTCTTCGCCGTCTCCCTCGGTCTCGTCCAGGCGCCGGCGGCGCAGGCCCTGGACTCCACCACCTGGATCCAGCGCAATCTGATCGGCCTCAACTACCTGCCCCAGGGCTCCGCCGACGGCGTCTACGGCAGCCAGACCACCAGCGCGGTCCGCGCGTTCCAGCGCGACAACGGCCTTGACGAGGACGGTACGTACGGCGGTCGTACCGAACTCGGCCTGCACAACAAGGTCAAGGAGGTCCAGCGGAAGGCGGGCGTCACCGCCGACGGCGCCTACGGCGACGGCACCACCACGGCGGTGGCCAACTGGCAGCGGTCGCACAGCCTTTCCGTGGACGGCATCACGGGCCCGGCCACGATGAACGCGATGGGCATAGCCCGTACGGTGAAGATCACCGCCCAGTGGAAGTTCGGGCAGTTCGGCTGGTCCGTCTCCGGCCAGTTCTCCTGCCTGGACCAGCTCTGGTTCCGGGAGAGCAACTGGAAGGTGTACGCGGACAATCCGACCTCCGACGCGTACGGCATCCCGCAGGCGCTGCCCGGCACGAAGATGGCGACCGCCGGCGCCGACTGGCTGACCAACCCCGCGACCCAGATCCAGTGGGGTCTGGGCTACATCAAGGAGCGCTACGGCTCGCCGTGCGCGGCGTGGACCTTCTGGCAGAGCCACAACTGGTACTGAGCCGGTAGCTCCGTCACGGAGGAAGGGGGGTGGGGGGGGGGCGGGGCCCGCGCCCCCCCCCCCCCCCGCCGACCCCGCCGGACCGCCCACGCCCGAGGCGCTGCTGGACGGGGTCGTCGC